>CACEFI010000001.1 GCA_902558795.1 uncultured Pelagibacteraceae bacterium
TTCTGAAGAAATAGAATTATTAGATAGCATCAATTCAAAAAATATTTATAAAATTAATTTAGAAAAAATCTTTTGTCCTCAAAATCAATGTTTTTTATATGACAATAAAAATGTATATATTTTTGACACACATCATCCTAGCTATGAAGCAAGTAAAAAAATTAATGACTTAATAATGAATAAAATAAAAAAAATAGAACTTAAATCTAATTAAATTTTATCAAATTAAATACATTTTTAAATTTTTAATGCATTTGTTGTAGATTTTTAGATTATGTTAGGTATTGCTCCCTAATTTCTTTATTGAGTTGGGGGAACCAGATCAAGGTAAGTGATACCTCGAAGTGATTGATATTATTCTAATTTCTCTAATTATTTGTATTGTAATTTATTTATTTGTTTTTTTAGAGATAAAACTAATAAATAATAAAAAAACCCCCGAAACTTTCGTCCCGAGGGTTCTAATTTTTTTAGCGTATGTTTTTAGAGAGTTCTCTGATTGGTAAGGAATTACATTCCCATTCCACCCATGCCTCCCATTCCACCCATACCACCAGGCATACCAGCAGGCATACCGCCTGTAGCATCTTTTTCTTCTGGTTTGTCAGCAATCATAGCTTCTGTGGTTACTAGTAATCCAGAAATAGAAGCAGCATCTTGAAGAGCAGTTCTCACAACCTTAACTGGGTCAATGATTCCTTTAGCAAACATATCGCAATACTCTTCACTTTGAGCATCATAACCATATGAATTTTTCTTTTGCTCTAACAATTTACCAACTACTACTGAACCATCTACTCCAGCATTTTTAGTAATTTGTCTAATAGGAGCTTCTAATGCTTTTCTTACAAGTTCTACTCCTGCTTTTTGATCTTCACCTTTAACTTTAAGTTTTTCAAGATCTTGGGCAGCGTATAAAAGTGCACATCCACCACCTGTTACAATGCCTTCTTCTACAGCGGCTCTAGTTGCATTTAAAGCATCTTCAACTCTATCTTTTCTTTCTTTAACCTCAACTTCAGTTGCACCACCAACTTTGATAACCGCAACACCACCTGCCAATTTAGCAAGTCTTTCTTGAAGTTTTTCTCTATCATAGTCAGATGTAGTTTCTTCAACTTGTTTTTTAATTGAATCACATCTTGCTGCGATATCTGATTTTTTACCACTACCACTAACGATAGTACTGTTGTCTTTATCAACTTTAATCTTTTTACAAGATCCAAGATCATCAAGTTTAACATTCTCAAGTTTAATACCAAGATCTTGAGAAATTACTTGGCCACCGGTTAATATGGCAATATCTTCAAGCATAGCTTTTCTTCTATCACCAAAACCTGGAGCTTTAACAGCAACAACTTTTAAACCACCTCTTAATTTGTTTACAACTAAAGTAGCCAATGCTTCTCCTTCAACATCCTCAGAGATAATCATTAAAGGTCTACCTGATTGTACCACAGCTTCTAATAATGGAACCATTGGTTGTAAGTTAGTTAATTTGCTTTCATGTAATAAGATGTAAGGATTATCTAACTCAGTTGTCATTTTATCACTGTTGGTAATAAAGTATGGAGATAAGTAACCTCTATCAAACTGCATACCTTCAACAACATCAAGTTCAGTATCAATTCCTTTTGCTTCTTCAACAGTAATAACACCTTCGTTCCCAACTTTTTGCATAGCTTTTGCAATCATTGTACCGATTTCTTTATCACCATTTGCAGAAATCGTTCCAACTTGAGCAATCTCATCACTGTCTTTAACTTTTTTTGCTGAAGAAATTAAATTCTCTTTTACATTTTCTACTGCAGCATCAATTCCTCTTTTTACATCCATTGGATTCATGCCAGCTGTAACGTATTTAACTCCTTCTTTAACAATTGCTTGAGCTAATATAGTTGCAGTAGTTGTTCCATCACCAGCTTCCTCATTGGTTTTGCTAGCAACTTCCTTGACCATCTGAGCACCCATGTTTTCAAATTTATCATCAAGATCAATTTCTTTAGCAACAGAAACACCATCTTTAGTAATTCTTGGTGCGCCATAAGATTTATCCATTACAACATTTCTACCTTTTGGTCCTAAAGTAACCTTAACGGTATCAGCTAAAATATTGACACCTCTCATCATTGCCGCTCTTGCTTCAGCGTCAAATTTAATTATTTTTGCCATTTTACTTTCTCCTTTAAATTAAATTATTTACCTGAAATACCCATAATGTCTGACTCTTTCATTATGCTGTATTCTTTACCATCAATTTTGACTTCAGTTCCTGACCATTTGCCAAATAAAACTTTGTCACCAATTTTAACATCCATTGGAATTAATTTTCCATCTTCAGTTTTAGCTCCACCACCAACAGCAACTACTTTTCCCTCTTGAGGTTTCTCTTGTGCTGTATCTGGTATAATTATTCCACCAGCAGTTTTTTCACTGCTATCTAAAACTTCGATTAATACTCTGTCATGTAACGGTTTAAACTTCATAAATTCTCCTTATTAAATATGAGCCTCATATAGATACTGACAAAGCTTTTTCAAGATAATATGAAAAATAAGTTATGAAAAATGCTAGGAAATTAAGGATTTTATGGTTTATACCTTAAATTATGACTAAAAATTTAGATTCCGAGGGCTTGAAGTCTATTGCTGAAAATTATGATCTTTTTTATATTGATCTATGGGGTGTGATGCATAACGGTATTAAGCTTCACAAAGGTGCAATTTTTGTACTTAAAAAATTATTAGAGATAAATAAAGATTTTGTTTTACTAACAAATGCTCCAAGACCTATTAAGCCAGTAAGAGAATTTTTAGACAAAATGGGGATGGAAAAGGAATTTAGGGATAAAGTTTTTACTTCAGGCGAAGCAGCTCTAAATTATTTAAAAAAATTTTATTCATCAAAAATATTTTATCATATAGGTCCGCCTAGAGATTTTGATTTATTTAATGACTTTAAAAACAATAAGTCCGAAGACATTAATGAAAGCCAGTATTTATTATGCACTGGTTTGTTTGATGATTATGATCAAGATTTAAATTATTATAAAAATTTATTAGAAAACCATATTAAAAAAACGATGATTTGCACAAATCCAGATTTAATAGTTGATAAAGGAAATAAAAGAGAATTGTGCGCTGGATCAGTTGCAATGGTATTTGAAAAAATGGGAGGAGAGGTTATGTATTTTGGTAAACCTTATCCAGAGGTTTATAATCAATCAATAGATAATAATAATAAAAAAGTCTTATCAATTGGAGACAATCTCAATACCGATATTAAAGGGGCTAATCTTTTGAATTATGACTCTTTATTAATTTCTAATGGAGTACATAAAAATGAAATACAAAATGATGGAATTGAAAAAGTATCAAAACAATACGAGTCAATTGTAAACTTTGTGCAGTCAGATTTGAAATGGTAAAATTATATAAAAATTTTAATATTAGTAAAAATCATAAAGAATCAATAATTTTAATTGGTAATTTTGATGGAGTTCATTTGGGTCACCAAAAATTATTTAAATTAGCTAAATTGTATAAAAAAAAATATAACCTAAAAATCGGTGTGATTAATTTTGACCCAATGCCGAAGATGTTTTTTAATAAATCTTTAAAAAATTTTAGATTATCTAGCATAAATCAAAAATTGAATTTATTGAGTAATTTTGGTGTTGATTTTATTGTAACTAAAAAATTTGATAAAACTTTTTCAAAAACAAAATCAATTAATTTTATAAAGAATATTCTATCAAATAAATTAAAAGCCAAATTTATATTTGTTAGTAATAATTTTAGATTTGGGAATAAAAGAGAAGGGAATGTAAAATTTTTAATTGAAAATGAGAAAAGATATAATTACCAAGTTGTTAAGCCAAAACCTCTTTTGATTAATAAAAAAATTGTTTCATCTTCTTTAATTAGAAGTTATTTGGAAAAAGGTTTATTAGAGAAAGCTAATAGATTATTAAATAGAAAATGGTCTATTAATGGAATGGTTCAAAAAGGTAGGCAATTAGGAAAAAAAATTGGTTTTCCAACATGCAACATAGATATTAAAGATTATGTTCTAGCAAAACCTGGTGTTTATGCAGTAAGAGTTTTAAGGAAAAATAATCTTAAAATTATAAAAGGGATAGCAAATCTAGGTTATAGACCAACATTTAATCAAAAAAAAATCTTACTAGAGGTTCATTTGTTTAATTTTTCTGGAAATCTTTATAATAAGCACTTATCAGTTGATTTTTTAAAATTTATAAGAGAAGAGAAAAAATTTAAAAATATTAATAAGTTGAAATCTCAAATTAAATTAGATTTAAAAATAGCAAAGAGAGCACAATGAGTAATTCGCAAATTAATCTTCCAAAAACTGCTTTTTCAATGAAGGCTAATTTACCACTAAGAGAGCCAGAAATTTTAGAATATTGGAAAAAAATAAATTTATATCAAGAGCTTAGACAGTCTAGCAAAGGCAAAGAAAAGTTCGTTTTACATGATGGTCCTCCCTATGCGAATGGCAATATTCATATGGGCACAGCTCTAAATAAAATTTTAAAAGATATAATAGTCAAATTTCATCAGATGGATGGAAAAGACTCGATTTATGTTCCAGGATGGGATTGTCATGGATTGCCAATTGAATGGAAAATAGAGGAACAATATAAAAAAAATAAAAAAAATAAAAATGAAGTTCCAATTGTAGAGTTTAGAAAAGAATGTAGATCATTTGCAGAGAAATGGATTGAGGTTCATAAAGGACAGTTTAAACGACTAGGTGTTATAGGTGATTGGGAAAATTATTACTCTACAATGAGTTATGATGCTGAAGCTCAAATTGTTAGAGAGCTGGGAAAATTTTTAAAAGAGGGTAGTTTATACCGGGGATTCAAACCAGTTTTATGGTCTACAGTTGAAAAAACTGCACTTGCAGATGCAGAAGTTGAATATCAGGATCATAGATCTGATACTATCTATACATCTTTTCCTGTAAAATCATCTAATTTAAAAGAACTAGAAGGAAGTGAGATTGTCATTTGGACAACAACACCATGGACCATACCAGCAAATAAAGCTTTAGCATACAATGAGGCTCTTGATTATGTGTTGATACAATTAAACGATGATGGTGATTTTAAAAACCGAAAGATAGTTATTGCGCAAGCTTTATTAGAGTCTGTTATTAAAGAATGTTCAATAAACGATTATAAAGAAATTAAAAAATTTAAAGGAAAAGAATTTAAAGAAACAATCTGTAATCACCCTTTTTTCAATTTAGGCTATGAATATGATATTCCAATGTTGGAAGCAAGATTTGTAACAACAGAGCAAGGAACGGGTATTGTGCACTGCGCACCAAGTCATGGACCTGATGATTTTAACTTATGTTTAAATCATGGAATTAAAGCGATTGAAACTGTGGACGGTGATGGAAAATATACTAAGAACGTTCATTTATTTGAAGGTAACCATATTTTTAAAGCAAATCCAATTGTTATTGAAAAACTCAAAGAACAAAAAAAATTATTAGCAAACGGTGAGCTGACACATTCGTATCCTCATTCATGGAGATCTAAGGCCCCATTGGTTCATAGAGCAACACCACAATGGTTTATATCAATGGATAGTCACAAATTGAGAGAGACTGCTTTGAAAGCTCTAGATGAAACTATTTTTTATCCTAGTAAAGGAAAAGAAAGATTAAGATCTATGATTGAAACTAGACCAGACTGGTGTGTTTCAAGACAAAGAGTTTGGGGAGTTCCTCTTCCAATTTTTGTAAATAAAAAAACTAAGGAAATACTAGTTGATGATGAAGTTAGTGAAAATATTGCAAAAATTTATGAAAAAGAAGGTTCTGATTGTTGGTTTTCAGACAATCCACAAAGATTTTTAGGTGAAAAATATAAGACAGAAGATTATGAAAAGTTAAGTGATATTGTTGAAGTATGGTTTGATAGCGGATCTACTCACTCGTTTGTTCTAGAAAAAAGAGAGGATTTAAAGTGGCCAGCATCAATGTACCTTGAAGGTTCAGATCAGCACAGAGGATGGTTTCATTCATCTCTGCTTGAGTCTTGCGGAACTAGAGGAAAAGCTCCATTTGAATCAATTTTATCTCATGGTTTTGTTGTTGATGGAAAAGGATTAAAAATGTCTAAATCATTAGGCAATGTAATTGCTCCTGAAGATATTTTAAAAAAATATGGGGCAGATATTTTAAGAATTTGGGTGGCCTCATCTAACTATGCAGAGGATTTGAGAATTGATCACTCCATTTTAGATCAGCATGCCGACTCATATAGAAAAATTAGAAATACTTTTAGATATTTACTTGGAAATCTTAATGATAATTTTGAAGAAGTTGATCTTGAAAAGATAAATTTATCTGAATTACCTGAATTAGAACAATTTATGCTTCATAAAATTTATTCTTTAAATGAAAATTTCAAAAATTATTTTAATAATTATGATTTTCATAATTTATATAAAGAATTATTAAATTTTTGCACTGTAGATCTCTCAGCATTTTATTTTGATATTCGAAAAGATTCTTTATACTGCGATTCCAAAGACTCAAAAAAAAGAAAATCTACAATTATTTTATTAAACATTATTCTAAACTCGCTATTAAGATGGTTTGCTCCTATTCTATCTTTTACTACGGAAGAGATATATAGGTTGATAATGAATGACAATAAAAGCGTTCATTTAACAAAGTTTTTAGAGTTTCCAATAAGTTTTAAAAATGAAAATTTAAATCAGAAATGGTTAGAGTTAATTAAAATAAGGAACGTTTGCAATATTAGCATTGAGGAAAAAAGAGCAAGTAAAGAAATTGGATCAAGTTTAGAGGCAAGTTTAAAGATAAATTTAGATGATAAATTAAATGACATTTCTAAAGATATAGATTTTTCAGAACTATGTATCACATCAAGTGCAGAGGTCTATTATTTGAAAAATTCTGAAACAAAAGTTTTAACCACAAAAGCTGAAGGCTCAAAGTGTCCAGTATGTTGGAAATTAAGTATTGATCCTTGCCCAAGGCATACTTAATGATATTAAAATTTTTCAATAAAAATTTTAATATTAGTTTTTCAATAGTAACTTTAATTTATTTTTTAGATAGGTTATCAAAAATATTTGTCATTCAATTAGATAAAAATAGTTTTGGATCAGAAATCTTCAGTTCTGCTTATTTAAATATTGTATTAATTTGGAATAAAGGGATTGCATTTGGTTTATTCTCATTTGATGAATTATACTTATATAATATTTTAACTTTATTAATTTCAATAATAGTTGTCATATTAGTCGTAATGTCACTAAAAAGTGAGGGATTTAAAAAATATTCATTGCTAATAATAGTTGGTGGAGCTCTAGGTAATCTACATGACAGAATTTTTTCTAACGCTGTGCCTGATTTTATAGATTTTCATGTCGGAAATTTTCATTGGTTTATTTTTAATGTATCAGATATATTTATTACATTGGGTGTAATTAGCATGATTGTTTTGGAGCTTGCAGACACCAAAACTAAAGAACAAAATAATGATTAAGAATATTAAGTTTTTACTTTTAATAATTATAAGCACTATTTTACTGTCCAATTGTGGTTCAGTTCAGAGAGCATTTGATCCACAGAACAAGAACAACTCTGAGGAATTTTTAGTTGAAAAAAAATCTCCTCTTTCAATGCCACCTAGCTTTGAGGAATTACCAGTCCCATCAAATGAAAAAGTGGATAAAGAAAGTCAACTCAATAACATTAAGACATTAATTACCGAACAAAACAAAAGTGAAAAATCAAAAACTTTTGAATCAGATAAAGATTTTGAACAATCAATAATTGATAGAATCAAAAATAATTAATGTTCTCTAAAAATATCAGTTTTAAAAACTTTTTAATTAATAAAAAGAACTTAAAAGTAAAAAAAAACTTAAACTTTATTTTAAATGAAAAAAATGAAGTAATTAATTCACTTTCAAAATCTTATAAAGATAGTTTTGGAAAAAAAAATACCAAACATTTGAATAGAAAATTAGACTATAGAATTATAGGCATGGGGGGATCTACTCTTGGAGCCCAAGCAATTTATGATTTTTTAAAAAAAAAAATAAAAAAAAAATTTATATTTGTTGATAATTTAAAAGCTTCTGAAAATAAAAAAGAAAAAAAAAACCTTAATAATTTGATTATTTCAAAATCAGGAAATACAACCGAAACAATTGTAAATGCAAATATTTTAATAAAAAAAAAAGATAAAAATTTATTTATAACTGAAAAAAAAAAGAGCTACCTAAGTTTACTAGCTAAAAAATTAAAAGCAGAAGTAGTTAATCATAACAACTATATAGGAGGACGTTATTCTGTTTTATCAGAGGTTGGAATGTTACCCGCAGAATTAATGGGATTAAATTATAAGAAATTCAGACAATTAAATAATTTAGTTAAAAATAAATTTTTTATGAAGGCGTTAGTTTCAAATGTGGAGTCCACAATTTATTTTTTGGAAGCAAAAAAATTTAACTCAATCGTTATAAACTATGATGAACAATCAACTAATTTATTTAATTGGTATCAGCAACTAGTAGCTGAAAGTCTTGGAAAAGAAAAAAAAGGCATACTTCCCATTATTTCTGTCATGCCAAAAGATAATCATAGTGTGATGCAATTATATCTTGATGGTTTTAATAATAATTTTTTTACATTTTTTTACTCACATGAAAATAACTCTTCTAAAATCAATAATAAATTAGTTTTACCTGAACAAAAGTTTTTAAAAAATAAGGATATAAACCAAATTATGTTTGCTCAAAAAAAAGCTACAGAAATAGTTTTCAAAAAAAAAAATATTCCTTTTAGAAGTTTTGAAATAAAAAAAAGAGATGAAAAAACTCTAGGTGAACTATTTTGCTTTTTTATTCTAGAAACAATATTAATTGGCAAGACTTTAAAGATTAATCCATTTGATCAACCAGCTGTAGAGCTTATAAAAAAGGAAACTAAGAAAATTCTACTTTAAGAATAAGATCCAAATATAATTTTTGAAATTCCATATTTCTTCTCTTCAATTAATTGAAAATTTCTTGGAAATTCATCAATTTCTTTTTTATGTCTATGAATGATAATTATACCGTTATTTTTAAGTATTTTATCTTCAATTATTGAATTTAGAATATTTTCTAAAGCTTTTTCTTTATAGGGTGGATCTAAAAAAATAATATCATATTTTAATTTTAAATATTTAAATTCAAACCTATTTAAAATGTCTGACTCAATAATTTCATAATTAATTTCTGATTTTAAATTATTTAGATTTTTTTTGAGAATGGGAAGAACTCCTTCATATTTTTCTATAAATGTTACATGACTAGCTCCTCGGGAAAGACATTCAATGCCAAAAGAACCTACTCCAGAAAATAGGTCTAAAACACATGCCTCACTTATATTTATCGAAAACTTATTTGAATGATTGATTATATTAAATATGGATTCTTTTGTGAGATCTTTTAAGGGTCTTGTTAGTTTGTCTTGAGGTTCAAGCAGTCTTTTTCCCTTAAATTTACCACCAATGACTCTCATTAATCAATTACTTTAAAACCAATATCTCTTCTATAAAATCCACCATTCCAATCCAATTTTTTTATACATTGATGAACTTCATCTCTGGCTTTTAAAAAATCATCTGATAGGGAGATAAAGTTTAGTACACGTCCACCAGTTGCATATATTTTATTATTTTCTGTTTTAGTTCCGGCATGAAATATAAAATTGTTTTCATCAAGAGTAAAATTATCAAGATTATTTATTAAGACATTTTTTTGAAAGGTATCTGGATATCCTTTTGAACACAAAACAACACATAGACTTTTTTTATTAGTCCACTCAATATTTATATCTGCAAGTTGTTTATTACAGCAAGCCTCAAGTATTTCTGCTAAATCAGTTTTTAGTTTTGGAAGAATAGTTTGACACTCTGGATCACCCATTCGAACATTGTATTCAATTAGATAAGGTTCATCCTCAACAATCATTAAACCCGCATATAAAAAGCCTTTATATTCAGTCCCCATATCTGTGAGCCCTTTAAGTGTTGGTTTAATAATTTTACTTAAAATTTTATCTTCTAAATCATCATTTATCAGTCGAGAAGGGGAGTAGGCTCCCATCCCTCCGGTATTTTTCCCATTATCTCCTTCAAGAACTCTTTTATGATCTTGTGCTGTTTCAAAGCTTTTAATAGTGGCCCCATCACTAATTATAAAATAGCTCATCTCTTCACCTTTTAGAAATTCTTCTATAAGAACATTTTTAGCTTCTCCAAATTTTCCATTAAATATTTCATCAACAGCCATGAAACTTTCTTGTTTATTATTGCAAATATAAACTCCTTTGCCTGCAGCTAGGTTGTCTGCTTTAATGACGTTTGGATATTTTGCATTATCTAAAAAATTTTTTGCGTCAACCTTATTTTCAAAGATACCAAAGTTTGCAGTAGGAATATTGTATTCTTGACAAAGTTTTTTAGTAAAAATTTTAGAACCCTCAAGTTGAGAAGCAATTTTGTTTGGTCCAAATACTTTTACGTTAAATTTTTCTAAATAGTCTACAATTCCATTCACTAAAGGTTGCTCAGGACCTACGACAACTAAATCTATAGAATGGTCATTAATGAATTTATATACTTTATCAAATTCATTTAAATCTATCTCAACGTTAGTTGCAATTTTTGAAGTTCCTGCATTCCCCGGGACACAAAAAATTTCATTTAAATTAGAAGATTTAGATATCGTTGCTACTAATGCATGTTCTCTGCCACCACTGCCTAAAATTGCAATTTTCATATTAATATTTATATATCTTATAAATGAAAAATAAATTAGCTAAATTAAAATATATGCCTAATAATTTTCAAATTATTGAAGAGGGCGACCATGTAATTTGTGCTATCTCGAAAAAAATAATACCTTTAGAAAATTTAAATTATTGGAATGTTGAGAAACAAGAGGCTTATTTTTCTTATGTTGAGTCTTCAATTAAAAGAGAAAAAGAAGACAATTAACTTTTCCATCGATCATGTGTCCAAATCCACTGATCTACATTTTTTAAAATCATCTTTTCAAGAACTTTATTCAGATATTCAGTAATTTCTAAGATCGACTTTGTTTTACTTACTTTAATTGGTTTTGAGATGTAAATTTTAAAATAATTTGATTTTTTTCTTTCAATATAAATAGGCACTAATTCGCAATTGTATTTCTTGATTAGTTGAGCGGGTATTGTTGTAGTTGTTGCTAAATTATTAAAAAATTTTACTTTTTCACCTTCTCTAACCCGTTGATCTATCATTAAAGCTATTGATCTACCTTTAATCAAATTTTTAATTATTTCACGGCTTCCAGCCCTTCCTTTTTTAATCTGATTTTTACAAATATTTTCTTTTCTAATTTTCTCCATCGTTTTATTTAGAAAAATATTATTTAAAGGCCTATAGATTACGGCAAGGTCAATTCCTGCCTTTTCTATTTCCATTGCCATGAGTTCAAAATTATTAAAATGACCTGAAATAAATACAGCTTTTTTATTATGTTTTTTTAAATTTTCTAAATGCTCCAAACCATCTATTGATATATATTTTTTTAGTTCATTATTTCTAAATTTTTTTAAATAGACGTATTCAGCAAAGATTCTTCCATAGTTACCAAGTACATTGGAAGCTATTTTTGATTGATTTAAAGAGTGTTTAACATTTGCTTTTTCTAAATTTTGAATGATCATTTTCTTTGATCTAAATATTGGGCCTATTATTTTTCCAATAAAGAAACCTAAATTTGATGAAAGTCGATATCCTATTATTTGGAATAAAATAAATAATATTTTGATTAAAAGAAATTCCAAAAAGTAAGCTATTTTTTTCATAATTTTGATATTAGAGTTCCCACTAATTTATTTTTTTCTTTGATTTCTAGCTTAATTTTTAAAAATTTAATATTTTTTCTTTGGGTTTTGTTTAATCGAAAAAAATCTTTTTCGGTTGTTATTAATGTTAAATTATCTTTTTTTGCATCATTTTTTAATTTTTTTAGATCAGTATTTGTAAGTTTATAGTGATCAGGAAAAATTATTTTTTTATTAATCTTAAATTTATAATTAATTAAGGTTTGTTCAAATTCATGTGGATTCCCAATACCACAAAACATTAAATATTTTTTTCTTAAATTTAATTTTTTCAAATTAAGTGGTTTATATTTTCCCTCAAATATTTTTAAATTTTGATTAATTGATTTTAATTTAGATAAAAGTTTTTTATTTTTTTTTTCTCCATTTAAAAAAACTAAATCATAATTTTTTAATACACTTAAGTCCTCTCTTAGAGGACCTGCAGGAAGCATGTATTCATTTCCTAGTGCATATTTTGAATTAAAACACACAATTTTGAGATCATAATCTATATTTTTTTGTTGTAAGCCATCATCTAAAATTGCCAATTGGTATTTTTTCTTTACAGCAGCTGAAAGTGCATTTTCTCTAGTGTTTGATGATATAATTTTACCTTTATTGTTTAATAAATTAATTTCATCTGACTGATTTTTATAATTTTTTTTTATGAACACGGTCTTAAATTTTTTTCTAAGCAATTCATTTATTTCTATTGCTAAAGATGTTTTGCCTGTTCCCCCAATATATATATTGCCAATACAAATTGTTTTAATTTTAAATTTTTTTTTTGTAGAAAATGTTTTTGTAATGTTAACTAAATGTGTAATTATTGATAAAGGATAAAGTATTAATGAAATAAAATTTTTTGTTTCCCAAAATTTAGGTTTAATAAATTTCATATTAAATATTTTTTTATATAGGATAAATTTTTTTCAAGAGCATCATTTCCAATTTTAATAATTTTTTTTACATTTTTATTTGTAGTTTTATTTTTTAATTTTTTTAATATTAAATTTTCCATTTTTAAAATATTAGAAGTTGAAGATGATATTTTAAGTTTACTTAAAAAAGCATATATTTCCTTAAAGTTTTTGACATTAGGTCCATTAATTATGTAATTTCCTAATCTTGCAGGTTCCAGTGGATTTTGACCACCATGTTTTATTATTGATCCACCTACAAAAGATATATTTGTTAAATTATAAAACTTTGAAGTCTCACCATAGCTATCAACTAAATATATATCAGTATCCTTTTGAAGTTTTTGATTTGAAGAATGTTTAATACAATTTAGATTAAGATTATTTAAAGAATCTATAATTTCATTAGTTCTATTAATGTGTCTTGGAATTATTGTTGTAATTAATTTTCTCTCTCTCTTTTTAAGTCTTTTATGTAATTTTCCAATTAATATTTCTTCATCATTGTGAGTGGAAGCAGCACACCAGACTTTAAAATTCCTAAATTTATTTTTTAGTGATTTAGCTTCGTGATTCATATTATCTTTTTGGCCATAATATTTCAAATTACCTGCTGTCTTTATATTTTTAACTTTAAGTAATTTAAGATATTTTAAGGTTTCTAAGTTTTGAGGTAATGCCAATGATATTTTCCCAAATACTTGCTCGGCAAAGTTTGGAAAAATCCTCCATTTATTAAAACTACGTTTTGTAATTCTTGCATTCATAATTACGATTGGAATATTATTTGAATGTAAATTTTTAAACATATTTGGCCATATTTCTGAGTCTATAAAAATTGCAAGTTCTGGTTGCCAATGTTTGATGAATCTATTTACAATATATTTATTGTCTAATGGAAAATATATATGTGATGTTTTCTTTAATTTAAGTTTTTTAAATATTTTTGCTGAACTAGTAGTTGATGTTGAAAGCAATACACTTTTTATTTTTTTATTTTTTTCTAATCTTCTAATGATTGGAACTATACTCATTAATTCACCAACACTCGCTGCATGTATCCAAATTTTTTTGTTAGCTTTTTTTTGAGTATAAATACAAAATTTTTCTCCAACTCTTTTTGCCTCTTCTTTACCTATAAATATTCGGTAAAGAATTATTATTGGCGATATGACAATGGCTACGTTTGCAAGAATGTTATAAAAAAAATACATCAATTTTTTTTAATCTGTCTTTCATAAAAATTTTTGTAAACCAATGATTTTTTTAAAAGAACCTCGTGTGTTCCTGAGTTTATAATTTTTCCTTTATCAACTACATAAATGTTATCTGAACTGAGAATTGTTGACAATCTATGAGCTATTACAATGGTAGTTTTATCCAAGGTCAATTGAGTTAATGCTTTTTGAATCTTTTCTTCAGTTTCAGAATCTAAAGATGAGGTTGCTTCATCTAATAATATTATTTTACTTTTTTTTAGAAAAGCCCTTGCTATTGACAGTCTTTGTTTTTCTCCCCCAGATAATTTTACCCCATTCTCACCAATCATGGTCTCATATCCATTTTCTAAATTATTAATAAATTCGGTACACATTGATTGTTCTGCTGCTTCATAAACTTCTTCATTACTTGCTTCTGGTCTGGCATATTTAATATTATTTAAAATAGTATCATCAAATAGTGTAGTGTTTTGATCTACTATAGATATTTCACTTCTTAAAGATGCTAAATTAAATTCTGATATATCTTGATTATCCAAATGAATGTTACCATTAGTTGGTGCATAAATTCTTGGTACCATGTTCAATAATGTAGATTTACCAGATCCACTATGACCAACTAAGGCAGTCATTTTACCACCAGCAAAATTTGCATTAATGTTTTGAAGCACCACATTTCCTGGATTAGATTTATAAGTAAAGTTAACATTTTGAAAAATTATATTTCCATCTGAAATATTCAATTTTTCTTTATCTTCATTTAAATTAATTTCATTATTAATATCTATAATTGGAAGAATTCTATCTGCAGCAGCAAATCCCTGAAATATTGCAACATTAACTTTTGTAAGAGTTTTTACTGGCTGATAAGCTAGCATCATTGCAGCAAGAAATGAAAAAAAGTTGTTTATTGCTAATTCACCGCTAATAATTAATTTTCCAGAATAAAATATCAAAATAGCAATCATAATACCCGTTAATATTTCCATTACTGGCGCAGACCTAATATATACAGCTGAGATTTTTGCAGACTTTTCTTTTAAATCATTAACAAATTTTTCAGATCTATTTTCTTCAAAATTTTCTCTTTGAAAAATTTTTATTATTTTATGATTTTTAAAAAGATCAATTAAGTATCTATTTAAATCACCAGATTTTTCTTGAGCTTGGGTTGATATTTTACTCATTCTTTTTCCTAAAATTTTTGCAGTGATAGAAGCAAGAGGAATCATAATAATTGCAATTAATGAAAGTTTCCAGTTTTGAAAAAACATTACACAAAGTAATCCTATTAATGTGAGACCATCTTTGAAGATACTTAGGTATGCCTCAGATAACATTCTTGTAATTTGATTTACATCAAAATTTAAATTAGAGATATATTTGCCAGAGTGATTATTATCAATAATTTCAGTATCTGCTTTAATAAAAGATTTAAGCATATCTGTTTGTAAAATTTTTTTAACTTCCTCAGATACATTAATCATAATAAGTTTTGCAAAATAAAGTGAGATACCTTTTGCGCTAAAAGCAATAATTATTGCTATTGGGATAAGGATAATCAAAGTTTGATCTTTATTGATAAATATTTTTTCAATTGCTGGATCTAAAAGCCAGGCTGTTGCTGAAGTACTTAACGCTACTAAAACTGAAAAAACAGCAGCCAATACAATTTTACCAAGAAATTTGCTTGTATAGTCTTTATAAAGTCTTTTAAAAGTTTTTGATTTTATCATTATGTTTATATTAATTTTCCAACAAGAATATTGATAAATATTATTAGCCCTAAAAAATTATTACTTTTAAATTTAGATAAGCAATCAATTGATTGATTGATATTCAATTTTTTAACCTGAAATATTAGTAAATGCAAAATGGGGATAGTCATAAATAAAAAATAATAGATTTTAAATTTCATTAATATTCCTATTAAAAACAAAGATATGATGAACAAACAGTATGAAATAAACAAAAATTTTTTTGGATCATTTTTAAACTTTATTGAAGTTGATTTTACTCCTATTATTTCATCATCTTTAATATCTTGAAATCCATAAATTGTGTCGTAGCCTAGTGTCCAAAATATGGCTCCTAGATAAAATATAATTGGAATTATTGAAATTTCATTTGCAATTGAAATCCATGCCAAAATTAACCCATAATTAAATGTAATTCCTAGAAATAATTGAGGCCAATAAGTAATTCTTTTCATTAATGGATAGGTAAAAGCTAGTGGCATTGAAATTAAAGCCATTAAAATAGTAAAATTATTAAAATTGATTAATACTAAAAAAGCAATAGCACATAAAACTAATGCATAAGCAGATGCAAGTTTTACAGATATTTTACCTGAGGCTATGGGTCTATTTTTAGTTCTTTCAACTTTTTTATCAAAGTTTTTATCTGCTATATCGTTCACTATACAGCCTGCTGATCGCATCAGTATTGAGCCAGAAAGAAATAGTGCAGAATAAAAAAAATAAATAAATAAATCTGAATTAAAATCGTAAACTATTGTAAGTCCCCATAGACATGGCCAAAACAATAGCATAAAGCCAATTGGTCTTTTTAATCTTGTAAGTTCAATAAATAACTTTATTTGGTTCATAATTTACTTGTAAATAACAAAGGCTAGATTCATAATCAAACTGATTCGCATGAATATAGATTACACAGTCACAGCCTTGATGTTTCCAGCTATACCTCTATTAATGAGTGTCTACAGTAACAGATTTCACTCTTTGAGTATGTTGATTAGAGAGCTTCATGATGAGCATGTTTATGAAAATCATATTCCCCATGAATGGAAAAAACAATTCATAAATCTAAGTGGACGGATAACTCTTCTTCGTTGGACAATCATGTTTGCTGCTTTTGGGTTTTTGTTCAATATGATGACTGTCCTTGGTCTTTATTTAAATGAATTATTCATTGCCAGAGTAATTTTTGGTTCTTGCTGTTTATCCATGATTATTTCAATACTTTTTTTCATAAGAGAAATTCATATTTCAACAAATGCATTAAAGCTGCATATGGCTGATATGGATGTAGATGTTAATTAGGAATAATTACTGCAGGACCTAAGATTTTTCTTCCCTCTAAATCCTGGTGAGCCTGAACTACTTCATCTAATTTATATTTTTTAAATATTTTTATTTTTACTTTTTCAGAACTAATTTTTTCAAACATCACTTTTGACGCTTCATCCAACTCTTCTCTAGTAGACAGATATTGTTGCATAGCTGGTCTTACGAGATAAAGACCTTTTGGTTGCAAAACTTTAGGTACATTTATATCTGATAAAGGTCCAGATGCATTTCCAAATGAAACCATCATTCCTCTTATTGCTAAACATTCGATTGATCCATCTAATGTATCTTTACCAACACCATCATAAACAACGGGAACACCTTTTCCATCTGTGATCTCCAAAACTTTTTTTGCAAAATCTTCTTTATTATAATTAATAACATGATCGTAACCATTTTCTTTTGCTATGTTTACTTTTTCATCCGATCCAACCGTACCTATTACTGTGCAGCCTAAACTTTTAGCCCACTGGCCAAATATTTGACCAACTCCTCCAGCTGCAGCATGATAAAGAATTGTTTGTCCTGATTTTACCGGAAATGTTTTATGTAAAAGATAAAATGTAGTTAAACCTTTTGTCATTAAAGTTGCTGCCACTTCAAGATCAATACCTTCCGGCACTTTTACAAGATTTTTTGTTGAATAATTTCTATGTGAAGAATAGGAACCCAATGGAATACCAGCGTAAGAAATTTTATCTCCAACTTTAAAGTCTTTTACGTTTTCTCCAACTTCAGTAATAACACCAGCACCTTCTAAACCAATACCACTTGGCATTTTTAAAGGATATAGACCTGATCTGTGGTAAGTATCTATATAATTAAGTCCAATAGCTTTTTGCTCTATTGTCACTTGGTCAGGACCAGGCTTGTCTAATGTTATATCTTTAAGTTCTAAAACTTCAGGACCGCCATTTTTTTTTATTTCTACAGCTTTCATAATTTATTTTACAAATGTATCATTATGATAATCTTGAACTGCTTGCAAGATTTCAGCTTTAGTATTCATTACAAAAGGCCCACCTCTTGCGATTTCCTCATTAATTGGCTTTCCAGAGATTAGTAAAAATTTGGCATCCAATTTAGCCTTTACTGTCAAATCCTCACCTCTAGTTAACAGTATTAAAGTACTATCTTTAACATTGTCATGTTTTTTTTTGCCAATTTCGATTTCACCATTAATCAAATAAATAAAACTATTATGAGTTGATGGTAATTTAAATTTAAATTCCTTACCTTTATTTAACCCAACATCAAAATAAACTGGCTCAACATTATGACCTTTAACAGGGCCTTCAGCATCTTCAAATTTACCTGCTATGACTTTTACCCGTTTATCTTCATCTTTATGGACACTCATTTTGTCTGCATCAATATAAATATATTCAGGCTTACTCATTTTTAATTTAGCAGGCATATTTACCCATAATTGAAAGCCATGAAGTTTACCTTCTTTCATTGCAGGCATTTCAGAATGAATTATTCCACTTCCTGTTTTCATCCACTGGACATCTCCTGCGGTCATTCTGCCTTCACCACCGGTGCTATCTTTATGTTCAAAATCTCCTGCCAACATATAAGTAACGGTTTCAATTCCTCTATGTGGATGAGGAGGAAATCCAGCAATATAATCTTCACTATTTTCAGATCCAAATTCATCTAGCATTAAGAAAGGATCAAAGTAATTTGGCTCAACACCAATGCTTCTTTTTAATTTAACCCCAGCACCATCAGAAGCAGGGATAGGGTCAATAATTTTACTCACTTCAATATTCGACATTTAATTTCCTAACTTTTTATCAAGACTAAAGTCTTTAGCTCCATTTACAACAAGAAATAAAAATCCTCCTGCTAAACCAATGTTCTTCATAAATGAAATAAATTGCATTTGATCACTGAAATCACTATGAAAAATAATCGCAGTAGCTAAACAGAATACACTAAGTAGAGCTGCTGAAATTTTAGCTTTATATCCGACCATTATTAATATTGGTGCACCAATTTCCAATATGATTGCTGGAATTAAAAAGATACCAGGCATTCCTAAAGATTCCATCCATCCAACTGTTCCCTCGTAGTTTCCAATTTTATTTATTCCACTTAATAAAAAAATAAGTGAGATAAAAACTCTTGCTACTAAATCCAATATATTTGTCATAATTTATTTATTGTGAGAACCATCACAGAATGGAGCATTGTTAGTTTGTTTGCACGCACAGAAAAACATTTTTTTTGTTTCTTCGGCCTTGTATGCAAATGGAGTAAATTTTGTACCTTCATCATTTATTGGGCTCATATGTGATCCATCACAAAACGGTTGTTTTTTTGATTGCCCACATGCACACCAATAGTAAGATTTACCCTTTTCAACTTCTACTGCTACCGGTCCATCTCCTGCTCTTTTTCCTTTAGTCATTTTTACCCTTTCGATTAGTTTAAAGCATAACTAATAGTTTGTAGTAAAATATACAAGAACGCAATATTTTCATACTAGTATACAAAATCATACCTTGATAATTAAAATAAAATAGTTATTTAATTCTTTATGAAAGATTTAATTAATTGTCCGGCTGAAAGAGCTATTTATTTTTTAGGTGGGAAATGGAAAATAAGAATTCTTTTTACATTGTTTAATAATAAGAAAGTAAGATTTAACGAACTAAAAAAGGTATTAAAAACTATCACTCAACAAATGTTATCTAAACAACTTAAAGAGCTTGAAACTGATGGCATCGTGAACCGAAAAGTTCATCAAGTAGTACCTCCAAAAGTAGAGTATTCACTTACTGAATTTGGCCTATCAGTTATTCCTATTCTAAAATCTTTTTCTGACTGGAATAGAAAAAACACAAGAACTATTTCTTTAAAACTTAATAAAAATTTTGAAGAAAACAGAATTAGATAATATTAAGTAACTCTTTTAGATTTTTAATTTCATTTTGAGGTTTGTAATCAAGGTTATCAAAAATATTATTATTTCTGTTTACCCAAATAGAATTAAATCCATAATTTCCACCACCTGACACATCCCAAGTGTTAGCACTTAAAAAAACAACTTCATTTTTTTGAATATTATATTTTTTAATTGGCATATCGTAAACTTTAGAGTCTGGTTTATAAATACCAACTTCTTCTATTGAAAAAAGATCATCAAATAAATTATCTAAATTATTACTTTTAACTAATTGATTAAGAAGTGCAGGTGTACCATTTGAAAGAATAGCAAGTTTTAAATTTTTTTCTTTAAGTGATCTTAAAACTTCTGGGACTTCCTTAAATGGTGAAAGAATTTTATAAAGATCTAATAATTCATTTCTCATTGAGGAGTTTATCTCAAATGCTTTCATAGATTTATCTAGACTATCTTCAGTTACTTGCCAAAAATCTTTATGTCTTTTCATTAAACTTCTAAGCCAAGTATATTCTAGCTGAGTAATTCTCCAGTAATTTGCAAAACCTTCCCACTTATCACCAATTTTATCTTTGCATTTCTCAGCAGCTGAATTCACATCAAATAAAGTTCCGTAAGCGTCAAAAATTATTGCTTTAATATTTTTCATAAACTAACTTATCAATATGAGTAACATTAGATTATTTTATTCAAAAAGTTTATCTCTTAATTTGACTGACAAACTTGATAAATCTCAATCTCATTATGTTTCTAAAGTAATGAGAATTAAAGAAAATGAAGTTTTTTCTTTATTCAATAATAGTGGAGAATGGGAAGCTAAAATTTTAAATATAACCAAAAGCATAGTTGAGTTTAATGTTACGAAGCAATTAAGACAGAAAGAAAATACTAAAGAACTCTGGTTAGCTTTTTCTCCAATCAAATCTAATTACTTTAATTTTATGATTCAAAAAGCTACGGAGCTTGGGGTAACTAAGTTTTTACCGGTCATTTTTGAAAGAACGATTGTTAGAAAAATAAATAAAGAGAGGTTGGAAAAAGTAATCATAGAAGCTGCTGAACAATCAAATAGAATAACAGTTCCATCAATTGAGGATCCTCAAAAATTAAAAAGCTTTTTAAATAATGATATGGATTTAATATTTACCGATCTCAACACTACTAATACAAAAATTGACATTAAAAAGTTAACTACAAAGCCTACTTGCGTAATCATAGGACCAGAGGGAGATTTTTCTGAGGAGGAGAGGGAAGAGATTCTTAAATTTAATGATGTTCAGCCTATTAAAATCAATGAAAACATCTTAAGATCTGAAACGGCTGTAATTTCTGCTATATCAATCATAAATTACGTCATTAATTGATATTTTGTCGCTAAAAGTAAAAGTGTATTTTTTTAAAAGACGCTCTATATAGGGTAAAAAAATGAAAAAAATTTTATATATATTTCTATCTTGTCTCGTTGCATCTAATGCTTTTGCTAACCAACCAAAAGATTGGCAACTAGGCTTTCAAGAGGCAGCATCTTCAACAATGAGAGACATCGTGAATTTTCACGACAAGTTGCTGTTGCCAATCATAATTGCAATCAGCGTTTTTGTATTATTTTTGATGGTATATGCTTGCATTAGATTTAGAGCATCAGCAAATCCAGTTCCTTCAAAAAGAACTCACAATGTAGCAGTTGAAGTATTATGGACTTTGATACCTTGTTTAATTTTAATTGTTATGGCTGTTCCATCTTTTAAAATTCTTTATTCACAAGATGCAATTCCAAAAGCTGATGTAACGGTTAAAGCCATAGGTTACCAATGGTATTGGGGTTATGAGTATCCTGATGAAAATATTATTTTTGATTCTTACATGATCGAAGACAAAGATCTTAAAGCTAATCAACCAAGGTTATTAGCAGTAGACAATGAAGTTGTTGTACCTGTAAATAAAGTAGTTAAAGTTTTAATTACAGCAAATGATGTTCTTCATGCGTGGGCATTACCTTCTTTTGGAGTAAAAAGAGATGCAGTACCAGGAAGAATAAATGAAACTTGGTTTAAAGCTGAAAAAGTTGGAACTTATTATGGTCAATGTTCTGAACTTTGTGGAATTAAACATGCATTTATGCCAATCACAGTAAGAGTGGTTTCTGAGAAAGATTATGCAGAATGGCTAGCAGGTGCAAAAATTAAATTTGCAAAAGAAATTTTAGAAGAAGATCAATTTAAAAAACTAGCGAGTAAATAATATGTATACACAAACAGCATCACACGACGATCATCATACACCAACTGGTTGGAAGCGTTGGGCTTATTCAACTAACCACAAAGACATAGGAACAATGTACTTAATATTTGCAATTGTTGCAGGTGTCATTGGTACAGCTTTTTCAGTTTTAATGAGAATGGAATTGATGCATCCTGGTGATGGGATTTTAGGTGGTAATTATCATCTATATAATGTGTTAGTTACTGGTCATGGTTTGATCATGATTTTCTTCATGGTGATGCCTGCAATGATTGGTGGATTTGGTAACTGGTTTGTTCCAATAATGATTGGTGCTCCTGATATGGCTTTCCCAAGAATGAATAATATCTCATTTTGGTTATTACCTACTTCATTTATTTTATTAATAATGTCTATATTTATGGATGGCCCTCCAGGTCAAACAGGAGTTGGTGGTGGATGGACTATTTATCCTCCTTTATCATCTAAAGCTGGTCAACCGGGACCTGCAATGGACTTTGCGATTTTAAGTTTACACTTAGCAGGAGCTTCATCGATTTTAGGTGCAGTAAACTTTATTACAACAATCTTAAATATGAGAACGCCAGGAATGACACTGCATAAAATGCCTTTATTTGCATGGTCTATTTTAGTTACAGCATTCTTGTTATTACTGTCACTACCAGTTTTAGCTGGTGCAATCACAATGCTATTAACTGACAGAAATTTTGGTACAGCCTTTTTTGATGCACAAACAGGAGGGGATCCAGTCCTCTTTCAACATTTATTTTGGTTCTTTGGACACCCAGAAGTTTATATTTTAATTTTACCAGGCTTTGGAATGATCAGTCATATAGTCTCAACGTTTTCTAAAAAACCAGTATTTGGTTATTTAGGAATGGCTTATGCTATGGTTGCAATTGGTATTGTTGGTTTTGTTGTATGGGCTCACCACATGTATACAGTGGGTTTAAGCACTGACACTAAAGCTTACTTCTTAGCTGCAACGATGATTATTGCGGTTCCAACAGGAATTAAAATATTTTCATGGATAGCAACCATGTGGGGTGGATCTATTTCATTTAAAACACCGATGGTATGGGCATTAGGTTTTATCTTTTTATTTACAGTTGGTGGAGTAACAGGAGTGGTTCTTGCTAACGCTGGTGTAGATACTGCAATGCATGATACATATTATGTTGTTGCTCACTTCCATTACGTATTATCTTTAGGAGCTGTATTTGCAATCTTTGCAGGATTTTACTACTGGTTTGGAAAAATGTCTGGTTACGAGTACTCAGAGTGGATGGGTCAATTACACTTTTGGTTAACGTTTATTGGAGTTAACTTAGTATTCTTTCCACAACACTTTTTAGGTCTTGCAGGAATGCCAAGAAGATATGCTGACTATCCTGATGCTTTTGCAGGATGGAACTACATTTCTTCAGTTGGATCGTATATATCTGTAATTGGTCTTGTAGTATTCTTTGCAAATCTTATCTGGGCTTTTTCTAAGAAAAAAGCAGCAGCTCAAAACCCATGGGGAGAAGGTGCTACAACTTTAGAATGGACAGTTCCATCACCTCCAAATTTTCATACTTTTGAAGAGCTACCAAAGTTTGAAGATGAAGAAGGTGTTGAAAAATCTACTAGTTAATAATTTTTAGATTTTTAAACTAAGTATTAATGATTAAGTCTAAAACAAAGAATAGAAATTTAAGTCAGGAAGACGTATTTAATTTATCTGAACTCTTTAAGCTGATGAAGCCTAGGGTGATGTCGTTAGTTATCTTTACCTGTGCTGTAGGATTATTAATGGCACCAAATGTCATTCCAACTAAAGATGCAATTATAGGAATTATACTTGTATCGATTGGAGCAGGAGCAGCAGGTGCATTGAATATGTGGTACGAGTCAGATTTAGATGCACTGATGACAAGAACTTGTTTGAGACCAATACCAACAGGTAAGGTAAATAAAAACCAGGCATTAGTTTTTGGTGTGGCACTTTCAATATTTTCAGTAATTGCACTTGATTTTTTTGCTAATAGAATATCCGCAAGCTTATTGCTATTCACAATCTTATTTTATGTTTTGGTTTATACGGTTTGGTTAAAGAGAAAGACTCCACAAAACATAGTAATTGGTGGAGCAGCTGGTGCTTTACCCCCTGTTATAGGATGGGCTATAGCTACAAATTCCTTATCTTTAGAACCTATTACATTCTTTCTTATTATTTTCTTTTGGACTCCATCTCATTTTTGGGCACTTAGTCTTTATAAATCAGATGACTATAAAAAAGCTAAAATTCCAATGCTTCCATTAACCAATGGTATTGAAAGCACTAAGTTAAATATCTTTATTTACTCATTAATAATGATCCCAGTAATAGTAATGCCATATATAATTGATTTTGTTGGATTAGTTTTTTTAATCCCATCTTTAATTTTAACTTTTTATTATAACTTCTTATGTTTTCAGCTTTATAATTTTAAGAAAAATAAATTTAATGCAAAAAAAGCAAAATCTATATTTGGATATTCAATTTTATATTTATTTTTGATATTTGTTCTTTTTTTAATAGATAAAATTTTATGATGACACCTGACAAAAAAACTAAAAAGAAAAATATTTTAACTGCCGTAGCAATTTTGGCATTTATGGTATTTTTATTTATATTTACTTTATACAATGTTGGAGTATTTGATAGGCAGATATGATGAAAGGTAAAACATTAACCCCAATATTGTTAGCAGGAATTTTTGTTCTAATGTTAGGTTTGTCATTTGCTGCAGTACCTTTGTATGATTTATTCTGTAGGGTAACTGGATTTGGGGGAACAACACAGTTTTCGAAAGATGCCCCAGATATAGTATTGGATAAAGTAGTAAGTGTTAGATTTGATACTAATGTGAACAATCTTACTTGGGATTTTAAAGCTAAATCTAATGTAATTGATGTAAAAGTAGGCCAAGTAAATAGAATAGAGTTTGAGGTAGAAAATTATGGTGATGATACTACTTTTGGAGTAGCGAGCTTCAATGTTTCACCTGCTAGTTTTGGAAAATATTACAGTAAATTAGGATGTTTTTGCTTTGAAAAACAAGAGCTTAAAGCAGGAGAAAAAGCGACTTATGTGATGACTTTTTATCTAGACCCTGAGCTCGTAAACGATCCGACTACAAAAAATTTAGAAGATGTAACTATGTCGTACACTTTTTTCTCGACAGATTACTATAAACAATCATAATCACGCAAAATGTCAGCTGAAAAAAAACACGATTACCACTTAGTAGACCCAAGCCCTTGGCCTATCTATGTTTCATTCTCTTGCTTAGTATTAGCAATTGGAACAATTTTTTATATGCACAATGATGTTTCGTGGGGAATGTATCTTGGATTAGCTTTAGTTTTATATGGAGCGTATATGTGGTTTAGAGATGTTGTGATAGAAGCAGAACATCAAGGTCATCATACACCTGTTGTTCAAATTCATCACCGATATGGTATGACTTTATTTATAGCATCAGAGGTTATGTTCTTTGTTGCATGGTTTTGGGCTTACTTTGATATAAGTTTATTTCCAAATGAGTTTGTTGGAAATGTTTGGCCACCAAAAGATATTGAAACATTTGATCCATGGGATATTCCATTAATTAACACATTGGTTTTACTTCTTTCAGGAACAACAGTTACTTGGGCTCATCATTCACTACTAGAAGGTGACAGAAAAGGTTTTATACAAGGTTTAACATTAACAGTTATTTTAGGTTTCTTTTTTACCTTACTTCAAGCCTACGAATATCATCATGCTACATTTGATTACTCTGGTCATATTTATGGTGCAGTATTCTATATGGCAACAGGATTTCACGGATTTCATGTTATCATTGGAACAATATTTTTAGCGGTATGTTTGTGGAGAGGTAAATTAGGTCATTTCACTAAAGATCACCATTTTGGATTTGAGGCTGCAGCATGGTATTGGCACTTTGTTGACGTTGTTTGGTTATTCTTATTCGCTGCGATTTATATTTGGGGAAGTTAATATTTAACTCTTGAAGAATAAGTTTTTATTTTCTGTATTCGTTTATTTTATCATTCTGGTTCTGATTTCATTAGGATCGTGGCAATTATATAGATTAAGCTGGAAACTAGATCTGATAAAACAAATTGAAGATTCATTAAAAAATAAGCCAGTTGAATTATCTAAAATCGAAGAAAAAAACTTTTTAAGAATAAAAACGTCTGGGAAAATTAATTTTCAAAAACAGATTTATTTATACAATTTAAATGAAAACGGTAAACCAGGGTTTGAAGTGGTAAATCCTATTTTGATAAATAACAAAAATTACTTAATTAACAGAGGATGGATACCATTTGATAAAAAAAATAAATCTGAAATTAATTTAGTTAATCAAAACAACATAGTTGGAACTTTAAAAACTCAATCAAAGGCAAATTCTTTTAAACCTAAAAATGATATTGAAAAAAATTATTGGTTTACATTAAATAGAGATGATATTTTTAAATATACGGGTAAAAAGTTTTCAAAATATATAATTTATTTAAATGGAGATTATAGTTTGCCAAAACCAAAAGTGGTAACTGCCAAAATTTCAAACAACCATAAAAAGTATGCAATTACTTGGTTTTCAATGGCGATTTCAATCCTTTTAATATATCTATATTTTAGAAAAAAGAATTATTAGATGGAATACATTAGTACAAGAAATAACAAAAAAACCTTTGAATTTAAGGATGTTTTTATAAAAGGTCTTGCAGATGACGGTGGTTTATTCATACCAAAATCTCTGCATAAAATAGATATTAACGAGCTTAGAGGCCTAGAGTACAACGATTTAGCAAAGAAAGTTATTTATCCGTTTATAGGTAGCTTCATGAGTATAGCGGATTTAGATAAAATTATTGATCAATCTTATGCAGTTTTTAGAAAAAAAAATGTTATTGATTTAATTAAAGTTGGTGATCGATCTGTACTTGAATTATTTCATGGCCCAACTTTAGCTTTTAAAGATGTAGCAATGCAACTATTAGGTAATTTTTATGAGTATTACCTAAATAATCAAAATGAAAAGCTTAATATTGTTGTTGCAACTTCAGGAGATACAGGGGCAGCAGCTATTGATGCAATAAAAGGTAAAAGTAATGTTAATATCTTTGTACTACATCCTCATAACAGAGTGTCATCTGTTCAAAGAAAATTGATGACAACTGGTAAAGACAAAAACGTTTTTAATATTGCCGTAAATGGAAATTTTGATGATTGTCAGAATTTGGTTAAAACAATGTTTGCAGACAAAAATTTTTCAAATGATATTAAGATGTCAGGTGTAAATTCTATAAACTGGGCACGTATCATTGCCCAAAGTGTATATTATTTTTATAGCTATTTTTTAATAGAGGATGACAGTCGTCCCATTAATTTTTCTGTGCCGACAGGAAATTTTGGTGACGTATATGCGGGATATATGGCAAAAAAAATGGGGCTTCCAATTAATAAATTAATAGTAGCAACTAATCAGAATGACATTCTTCACAGGGCTATCTCAAATGGTGGCTATGAAGTAGAAAATGTACTTGAAACATTATCTCCTAGTATGGATATACAAGTTGCAAGTAATTTTGAAAGATTACTTTATGATTTAAATCAAGGCGATGATTTGCAAACAATAGATGCAATGAAAAATATTAAAGAAAAAGGAAAATATATCATTAATCAGGAAAAACTAGATAAAATAAATGCTAATTTTTTATCTTCTAGAATGAGTGAAGAGGAAGTTTTAAATACCATTAAAGATGTTTATAAAAAATTTAACGTTGTATTAGATCCGCATAGTGCAATCGGTTATGGAGCATTTGATAAAATAAATTTAGATGGAAATAATATAGTTTTAGCAACAGCACACCCGTGTAAATTTCCTGATGCAATTAAAAAAGCTATAGATATAAAAGCAGACCTACCTAAAGAATTGATGTTTGTAATGGATGAAAAAGAAAATTATGATATTATTGATAATGATGTTGAAAAAATTAAGCAACATATAAAAGAAAGAATTCAATGAATATAAATGAAAATGATCAAATTCCTAATGTGGATATTTTTGTTATGGAAAATGGAGAGCCCATTAAAAAAAATATTCAAGTACTTTTAAAAGATAAGAAAGCAGTTATTTTTGGTCTTCCAGGCGCATATACTTCAGTATGCTCAACAAAACATCTGCCCGGATATGTGAATATGTTTGATCAATATAAGGAAAAGGGAATTGATTATATTATTTGTATTTCAGTTAATGATCCATTTGTAATGAATGCCTGGGGTAAAGAGCATAATGTTGGTGATAAGATATTAATGATTGGGGATCCATTTTTAAATTTTACTAAAGCAATTGGAGCTGATGTAGATAAAAGTCCAAGAGGACTTGGTATTAGATCTAACAGATATACGATGCTAGTTTATAATTTAAAGATTGTTAAACTGCAAGAGGAGACAGATACAGGATCTTGTGAAGTTTCAGCCGCAGAAAATTTTATTAAATTAGTCTAAATTTGCAGCCTTTTTTGCCATTAAATCCACTTCTTCATTCATAGGATTGCCAGCATGAGCTTTCACCCAATTCCATTTAACGTCTAAAGATTTATCTAAATTATAAAGTTCAATCCATAAATCTTTATTTTTAACATCTTCTTTTTTAGATGTTTGCCAATTATTATTGATCCATTTATTTATCCACTCTGTTATTCCAAGTTTGACGTACTGAGAGTCTGTATAAATAGTAATTTCTGAATTCTCACTTATCTCCCTTAATGCGTTAATAGGGGCTAATAATTCCATCCTATTATTAGTTGTATTTTTTTCACTACCGCTAATTTTTTTTATTTTTCCATCATTATTAATTATTGCTGCCCAACCACCATTTCCAGGATTTGTTAGACAAGAACCATCGGTATAGATTTCAATCATTAATTTAAATATTCTTTGTAGGATCTTAAGTTGTTATGTGTAATAAGTTTTTGATAATACTCATTTGGATCTTTAATTTTTATTAATGCAGTTTTAGGGGTATTTGAATAGTCATACAGTCTTGTTAAAAGATATCTTAGTGCAGCCCCTCTACATAAGATATTTAGTGATTTTTTTTCTTTTAGTGAAATTTTCTTAACACTTTCATAACCTTTTATTAATTTTTTTATCTTTTGTTTGTTCATCTCAAATTTTGAGTTTTTATGATCAAAGCATAAAGCATTAATACAAATAGCAATTTCATACATAAAGATATCATTCGCAGCAAAATAAAAGTCAATAACTCCTGATAATTTATCTTTTTTAAAAAAAATGTTATCTATAAATAAATCACCATGTATTATTCCCTGAGGAAGTTTTGATGGCCAGTTTTTTTTAATTTCTTTTAAATTATTTGTTAAAAATTTTTGTAAGTTAGAAAATTTTTTTGATTTAAATTTAATACTTTTTAATAATGGTCCCAACTCTTTTATACCCATAGAATTTTTTCTAGAAATTTTAATTTTTTTTGTAATTTGATGAATGTTTGCAATTACTTTTCCTACCTCATAACAATTATTAAGATTTAATTTAATCTTATCTTTTCCATTTATAAAAGAAACAATGCATGCCTTTTTATTTTTTATTTTTATTAAGTGCGAATCATTTTTACTTTTCAAAGGTTTTGGACAATTAATATTTGAGTTATTAAGCAGTTCCATTAGTTTCATAAAGAAAGGTATTTCTTTATCTGAAACTCTCTTTTCAAAAATTGTTAAAATAAACTTATTTTTTTTTGTTTTTAATAAGTAATTCGTATTTTCAATTCCTTTTTTAATTCCCTTGAAATGAGTGATTCTCTCCATTTCAAACTGATCATTAATTGAAACAATGTCCTTCTTGTTAATCTTTGTGTAAACAGCCATTTAATTTAATTTTTTTGGGATTTTAAATACTACGTCTTCTTTGATTATTTCTACTTCATCTATCTTAATAGTAAATCTTTTTTTTAAATCATTAATAAAATTGTCTACTAATATTTCAGGAGCTGAAGCTCCCGAAGAAATACCAATCGTATTTGCGTTTTCAATTTTATCATAAGGTATTTCACTCTCAGAGTGGATTAACATCGAGTTTTCGCAGCCAGATTTTTTAGCAACTTCTACAAGTCTTACTGAGTTTGAGGAATTTCTACTACCTATTATAAAAAACATGTCACAATTTTTAGCTATATTTTTAACAGCCATTTGCCTATTGGTTGTTGCATAACAAATATCTTCTTTTTGAGGTTCTTTTATATTTTCAAATCTGTTTTTTAAAATTTTAATAATTTCTTTTGTATCGTCTACAGATAGAGTCGTTTGAGTCACAAATGCAATTTTTTTATTATTTTTATCATCATAATTTTTGGCCTCTTGTTCATTTTGTATAAGATCAATCGACCCTCTAGGTAATTGACCCATGGTGCCTATTACTTCAGGGTGATTTTTATGACCTATTAAAATTATATGGTATCCAGCTTTATTTAAATTTTCAGCTTCTCTATGCACTTTAGAGACCAATGGACATGTTGCGTCGACATAAGTCATATTATAATTTTTGGCATCCTCAGGTATTTTTTTTGGCACTCCATGAGCTGAAAAAATAACTGGTCTTGATCTATCTTTTATTTCTTCAAGCTCTTCAACAAACACAGCTCCTTTTTTTTTTAGATCATCAACAACAAATTTATTGTGGACTATTTCGTGACGAACATAAACTGGAGCACCGTATTTTTGAATTGATTTTTCTACAATTTCTATCGCTCTTTCAACACCAGCACAAAAACCTCTAGGTGCAGATAACAATATATTTAATTCTTTATTTTTCATTTTTTTCTAAAAAATATTCCAGCAATATATGTGGAAAGGTTAAAGACGCCAAACCTATAAATATTACTTTTAAAATTGCACTATCTAAATTGTATGAATTGTTCAGCAGATATAATGCAATAAAAGAAAAAACACCTGTTAAAATGGTTAAAGGTAAAGCTTTTTTAATAAATAATCCAAATCCATTAGCTACACTATTAGGATTAAGTTCGATGGCTAGTGAAATTGAATGTCTAATTGAATGTAAAAAACAGAAATAAATAGTAAAAGCAAGTAGTGGAGATAAATAGTAATTTAATATTAAAATTGAAAAATAATCCAAAAAAATTATAAATTTTTTGATTTCAAAATTATTTAGGAAAAGAAAAATACTAGACAGGGTACTACAGAATATTCCTAATTGAATTACTTTATTTGTTTCAATAAAATTTAAACTTAAATAAAACATCTCATTATCAATTAATAATAATTTGAAAATAGCTACAGTTTCCTGAAAATGAAAATATAAAGGAGCAAGTATAATTAAAAATCCTTTAAAAAAATAAAGCATTTGAGTGAAATAAGATTTATTGTTAATTAAAAATTGTGTATCCTCTTTACCAAAATGATAGGAAGCAATTATTAAAAAAATAATTAAAGTAATTGATGGCAATAGCATCCAAGTTGCTATTACAACCCCCGAAATTAAAATATAAGTAATATAGAAAATATAAATTGATTTTAAATTAAATAGCTCTAGCAGTTTTTGGCCCTTGATATGGTCTAATGCACCATGGGAAACACCTATAATTAAAATTAAAAGTAAACACAAAATTGTTGAAACATTCGAATTGCTATATTTAAAAATAAAAATACAAAAAATGTTAACAAAAAAGAAAAAAATAAATGAGTGATTTAGATTTATTTTTTTTACTTTGTCGCTCATATTAAATTAATTCTTTTAAAAATTTCCATTTAGGCATTTTTAGAATAACTTCTAAATCTTCAAAAAAACTACTTCTATTTGATAAAAAATTAATAGCTGTTTTAGGTCTTGAATTAAAAACCTTGAAAAATATGTTACCCATTTCTGTGGAATTATTTTTAAGAACTCTTAATAAAATTTTATCTAAAAAATCATATTTTGAGTTAATTTTAAATAAATTCACATTTTTTATATTCTCTATGTTTTCTCTTATATATCTGCTCTGCTCTTGAATATTGAGGAAAGTATAACCTGTGCTCAATCTAGTCATACCTCCTGCCGAGCCTATGTAAATTTCATTGAATTTTTTTACATTTTTTTGTCTAAAAAGTGGAATTGCTCCAGTTTCTTTAAAATTAATTTTACAGTTTCTGATATTTAAGTGTTTATTCAAGTAATCATCAATCTGTTCATCATAATTTTTAAGTTTTTCATCATTTAGCTCAGATATCCATGTAGTTTCAACTAATGCAGTTCTTTTAGTAAATGGTAATGTATAGAAAAAATGAACTTTGTTTCTTTGTTCACAGGCAAAGTCCATTAGATTGAATATTTCTTCATCAAAAAAGTCTTTATCTGTTTCTATTTCAACTCCACAAAAATGCTGCCACAACTCATTCTGTTTGTTTTCAAAATTAGGCACACTATTAAATACAATTGAATTTGATCTATCTAATTCATTAATATTCTTAAAAAAATGAATATTTTTATTCAATTTAAGTTTTGAAAGTATTTTTTCATAAAACATACCACTATCAATTGTCTGATATGGGGTAGATTGGCAATCCACATATTTTGTTTTATCTGGAGTATTTATTGTAAAATTATTCCAGCTTTTTTTAATACAATCGTCAAAGTTATGTGAAAAAACCCCCCAAAAAGACCAAGTTTTATCTCTTTTATATTCTTCCCTTGGCTCAATGATAGCCAAAGTTTTATTTTTTAATTTATCATGAATTTCTAATTCATATGCTAAGGAGAGACCCGCGCAACCTCCACCTATAATTATATAATCAAATTCTTTCATTTAAATTTATTTCTTCATTAATTAAATCATGATCATGTTCAATGTTATCATCGTTTTTTCTTATAAGTGATAACTTAATTAAATCAAAAATAGACAACAAAGTTTCAACTATTTTTTCAACATTAGTCACATAAATTTTACCTGATTTCTTATAATTTTCTAAATTTTGTTTATTTAAAATTTTATAACCAATTTTTCTATAAACCCTTCTTGCAACTAAGATTGCAAAACGAAAAGCAAAAGGAATTTCTTTGATTGAATAGAATGAGTTTTCATAATAATTTTCAGAGAGCTTTATGGTAGATTTTATCTCTTCAAAATTAAGATTTATGTAAGATCTTCCAAAATTAAGATCTTCAACAACATCCCTAGATATATTTGTTAGTTGCATAGCAATTCCAAGATCAATAGCTGATTTTAATGAGTTTTTTTTACTTACTCTTAAAATCTTTGCCATCATCAAACCAACAGTCCCTGCCACTCTGTATGAGTAAAGTAATAAATCCTTCTTTTTATTTATTTTTATATTTTTTTGAATATCAGAATTTATTCCATCTAATAAATCTTGAACAATTTTTAAGGGAATATGAAATTCTTTTATGAGTTGCCACATATTTTTTATAACAGGATCATCAAATTTTTGATTATTAAAATTATCTTGAAAGTCTAAAAATTTTCTTTTTTTTATCTCAATTGTCTCATCACTATCAGCAATATTGTCAGCAACTCTGCAAAAGTCGTACAAAGCTGAACATTTTAAATAAGTTTGTTTTGGTAGAAAAAAACCTGCCCAATTGAATGATTTTGCGTATATCGATAAATAATTCTGATTAGCCATTATATGATTTTATCTAATACCTTTGCAGAAGACAACACACCTGGCACTCCTGCTCCAGGATGAGTTCCTGCTCCAACAAAGTAAAGACCATCATATACCTCTGATTTATTATGAAATCTAAAGTAAGCTGATTGAGTAAATTTTGGCTGGATAGAAAAACCAGAACCAAATTTAGTATTCAAATCATTTTCAAAGTAATCTGGTGTAAGGTAAAAATCTTCTACAATATTTTCTTTAAGATTAGGCATCAAATCCTTTTCCATTTTTTCTACCACTAATTTTTTCATTTTTTCACCTTCAATATCCCAATCAATTTTTGATTGATTATTAGGAACTGGGACTAATACATAAAAACAATCGTTACCTTCAGGAGCCATTGACTTGTCAGTCGCTGTTGGCCTATGAAGATAATAGCTAATATCTTCATTTAATTTTTTTTTGTCAAATATATCATCTAGATGTTCTTTATATTTATTACCAAATTTTATTGTGTGATGTTCTACGTTTTCATAGATTTTTTTGGTTCCAAAATAATATACAAACAACCCCATGGAATATTCCATACGATTTTTTTTCCAATTAAATAGGAACGAATTATTGTTATTTTGACTTAATAATTTTTCATAAACAGCAGGTGGATCTGCATTACAAATCACATTATCGGCATCTATATCAGTTTGATTATTTACTTGGACACCAGAAATTTTATTATTCTTTGAGATTATTTTAGTAACCTCACTTTCTTTTAATATCTTTATTCCAACCTCGTTCATTAGTTTTTCATAACCTTTTATGATATTTCCAGTTCCACCCATCGAGTAATGTATGCCCCATTTTTTTTCTAAGTATAAAATTAGTCCATAAATAGAGGTTGTAGAAAAAGGGTTTCCACCCACTAACAGAGGGTGCATACTTAGCATTCTTCTCAATTTTTCACTTTGAATATATGAAGAAACTAGGGAGTAGACAGATTTATAACTTTTAAGTTTTAATAGTGCAGGTAATTGCTGCATCATTACAAATGGTTTATCAAAAGGGACATCTGCAAGTTCAGTAAAACCTTTATCAAAGATTTTTTTTGTAAAACTTACTAACCTTTCATATCCTTTTACATCTTTTATATTTATTTTTTCAATTTGATCTTTCATTTCAGACTCATTTCCAGAGTAATTAAATTTAGTTTTATCTTCAAAAATGAATTGGTACCAAATTTTAAGTGGTGTAAGTTTAATATAATCCTTGGGATCTTTTTTAAATAAATCAAATAATTCATTAATCAAATAGGGGGCTGTTATCACAGTTGGTCCACCGTCAAATGTAAAACCATTTTTTTTGAATACTCTTGCTCTTCCACCTAGGTCAGGATGTTTCTCTATTATTGTTACTTCATGACCTTTTGCTCTAAGTCTTAGAGCAGCCGCAATTCCACCAAATCCTGAACCAATAACTATAGAATTCATTTTAATAATTTATAGTTTTTTAAAAAAATTGTAAGAATATTATGAGTTAATCTTTTTTAACTCTTCTTTAGTTTCATCTAGGTTTTTTTGAAATACTGCATCAAGTTTAGATTTATCAACAGAAGTTGTAATAATTTTTTTAACTGAGTCTACTGCAATTTTTATTGACGCATCTTTAATTTCTTTAATTGCAGCTTCTTTCATTTGACTTATTTTATTTTCAGCTAAATTTTTCTTAATTTCTGACGATTTGTGAAATTTATCATTAAGTTCAATGATTAATTTATCTGAGTCTTTTTTAGCCTCATCCAAAATTTCATTACTAACTGTTTGTGCTGTATCTAATTTATTTTGGGCATTATCAAGCAATGTCTTTGCTTCAGTTCTTAGTTTCTCACTTTCATCAATTTCATTTTTGATATCAGAGATCATTTTATCTAACATCTCAGTAACTTTTTGAGGAATTTTTAGATAAATTAGTGCCCCAAAAAAAATAACGAATGAAACTGCTACCCAAAATGTTGCATCAATTGCCATAATATTTATCTCCACTTCTCTTCGATAAATCATCTACAATTGCTGAAATACTGCTGTTGTTAACTTCAGCACCAATAAGTTTTTGGATTAATTCTGATGAAGTCTCTATCGCTATCTTGTTGATTTTTTCAGCTGCACCGCTTTGTAGTTCTTTTATTTCTTGTTCTGCTTTGCTAATTTCCTCATCAATTTGCTTATCAAGTACTTCTTTCTTTGCACTAATATCTTTTAATGCCTTTTCTCTTGCTTGATTAAAAATATTTTTTGCTTCCATCTTACTTTTTGAAACAATTTCTTCATATTCTTTAAGCTTTTCCTCACTATTTTCTCTTTGCTTCTCTGCAGCCTCAATATTTTCTAAAATTTGTGATTTTCTAGACTCTAAGTTGTCACTTATCTTAGGAAGTATTAACTTTGATAAAATTATATACAGAATTCCAAAAGTAAGAGTTAACCAAAAGATCTGTGAAATCCAAAATTCTGGATTTAATTGAGGCATACCTCCGCTTTCAGCCGCAAAAGCTTCCATAGAAAAAAGGAAGCTAAAAAATATAGACTGAAAATATATTTTTTTAATCATCAAATTTAAAATGCAAATAAAATGATTAATGCAACTACTAATCCAAATAATCCTGTTGCTTCTGCAAGTGCAAAACCTAAAAGCAAATTAGGAAATTGTTTTTGAGCTGCTGATGGATTTCTCATTGCACCAGATAAATAATTTCCAAAAATTATTCCAATACCAACACCGGCACCAGCTAAAGCTATTGCTGCTAAACCTGCTCCGATCATTTTTGCTGCTTCTAATTCCATTATATCCTCCTATGTTAATTAATGGTGTAAATTTAATGCATCATTTAAATAGATGCAGGTTAAAATTGCAAAAACATAAGCTTGAAGAAAAGCAACTAAGATCTCTAAACCTGTTAATGCAACCGAAAAACTCAGTGGAAGCCATCCACCAACTATTCCAAGACTTATTACAAAGCCTCCGAAAACTTTCATCATTGTGTGACCCGCCATCATGTTAGCAAACAATCTAACTGATAAACTAATTGGTCTACTTAAATAAGAAATTATTTCTATAACTACAATCAGCGGAAGTAATACTGCGGGAACTCCACTTGGTACAAATAATTTTAAATATCCAAAACCATGTTTCATAAATCCAATAATTGTTACGCCAATAAAAATAAATGCAGCTAAAACAAATGTTACAATGATATGGCTAGTTACTGTAAAAGTATAAGGTATCATTCCAAACATATTGCAAAAGAGCACAAACATAAAAAGAGAAAATATAAATGCAAAATATGGTTTTGCTTTAAGACCAGCAGTATCGCTAATCATTTTTGAGACAAAAGTATAACTAAGTTCTGCTAGAAGTTGGATTTTATTTGGTATTAGTGAATTTTTTTTTGATCCAAGATTAAAAATTATTAGAATTGCAACTGAACTAATAATCATAAACAAACTTGCATTTGTAAATGAGATATCGAATGTGCCTATTTTAATTTCTGGTCCAATTCTGTGCACATTGAATTGGGTCATTGGATTTGATGCCATAAAACTTTATCTATTTTTGCATATTCTTTGCAGACCTAATTACATTGGTTATTCCAGCAACCACACCCACAAAAAAAAATATTAATATAAACCAGGGTTTAGTACCAAAGGTCTTGTCAAAAATAAACCCAATAATTGTCCCTACAGCCACTGCAGATACTAATTCTGTGCTCAATTTGAAGGCTGTTCCAAGAGCTGATGGATTGTCCTTTTTATTATATAGATTTTTCTTTGAAATCTTACTTTTTGCAATCTCTAAGCGAGTTTTGAACGGATCTTTTGACATTTATATAGTTTAGGCAACCATACTCTCTGCTTTTTGTAAATCAACAGCTACTAGCTGACTTATACCTTTTTCAGGCATAGTTACCCCATAAAGTCTATTCATTTTAGACATAGTTAAGGCGTGATGAGTTACAATTATAAATTTTGTATTAGTAATTTTAATTAGTTCCTCTAGTAAATTACAAAACCTTGTAACGTTAGCATCATCAAGAGGAGCATCAACTTCGTCTAATACACATATAGGAGATGGGTTGGTTAAAAAAACTGCAAAAATTAAAGATAGAGCAGTTAGCGCCTGTTCACCACCCGAAAGCAATGTTATTGATTGAAGTCTTTTGCCAGGAGGGCTTACTAACATTTCTAATCCCGCTTCTAAAGGATCGTCTGAGTCGACTAATTCTAATTTAGCATTTCCTCCATTAAAAAGTTTTGTGTACACTTCATTAAATTTTCTATTAACTTTTTCAAAAGCCTCAATTAATCTTTCTCTTCCTTTTTGATTTAGTTCATTAATGCTATCTTTTAATTTCACAATTGCTGTTACAAGGTCTGAACGATCTTGTTCCATCTTTTTAATTTCATCTTCATATTTACTAGTTTCCTCATCAGCTTTTAAATTAACAGATCCTAAGCTTTCTCTTTCTTGCTTTTTTTTGTCTAAAGCATCTTCTTGATTAATAGCATCTGGTAATTCTTCAGCACCAAAAAGATTGGAATTTTCTAAAATATTGTCTTCAGACAAATTTAACTCAGAATTTATTCTATCCAATAAATCACTTTTTCTTTTTTCAAGACCTTCTATGGTTGCTCCCGAACTTGCTTTTCTCTCTCTAATTTGAATAGATTGTTCTTGAATTTCATTTAACTCATTTCTTAATGTTTCTATTTTATTATCAGTTTCTTCAATGATTGCATCATTATCAATTTTCTCTTTATCAGAAATTCTTAAATTTTCAGAAATTTGACCTTTTCTTTCGGCTTGAACTTTAGGTTGATTATCTAGCTCTTTTAATTGAGCAGAAAGTTTATTTTTTCGTTCAGTTAATTCAGCAACCATTTTTTCTGAATTTGATAATAAGTTTTTCCAACTTTCAATTTCAGTTTCAATAGTTTTTATTCTTTCATTACGTTTAATAGACTCATTTTTAATTGATTGATTTTTACTATATGCATCAGCATATTTCTCTTGAAGTTGTTTTATATTCTGTGACTTTTCATTTACACTTAATAGCTCTTGTCTACTTTTTTCATTTTTTAAATCATTTAAAAAATTATCGAGCTCAATGTTGCATCTGTCTAGCAATGTAACTGCTTGATTGATTTCATTGATATCAATCAATTCTTTAACTCTATTTATAGAATTTTTAACGTTTTTGATTGGGCCTAAACTTGTATTAATAGTTCCTTCAGCAATATTATTTACAACTTCATCTACAGACTCCTGTTCTTTTTTAAGTTCTTTTTTGGCATTTTCTAGATCTTCATTGGATAGTTTTTCAGTTTCAAAATATTTAGAGTCTACCTCTATTAAATCTGCTTTTTCTTCTTTAAGTCTTTTTTCATTCGAATTTGCATCAATTATTATTCCTCTTTCTCTATTTATATCTTCATCAAGAGTTTTTATTGATTTACTGATAGACTCTATTTCATCTTGTATTCTAGTGTTTTCTTCGTCCAAACTTTGTAGTTCAAGATTAAGTCTTTGAATTCTAGACAAGTTTTCAATGTTTTTTTCTCTAAGAGGAGATACTTTTTCAGTCGCTGTCTTAATTAAATTTTCAAGCTCAGCTATTTTATTGTTAAATCCCTCTACTTCTCCACCTGCTTCATTATTGATCTCGTTTTCAATTTTTATCTCTTTATCGATCTCTAAAAGTTTTAAGTAATATAACCCAGCTTCAATTTTTTTTATTTCATCTGAAATTAATTTATATTTTGTAGCTTCCTCTGCTTGTTTTTGAAGATTGGCTAATTGTTTTTCTTGTTGTCTACGTAATTCATCAGCTCTTTTAAGATTGTTTTCTGCTGCACCTAGTCTCAGTTCAGCTTCATGCCTTCGAACATGAAGTCCAGAAATTCCTGCAGCTTCTTCCAAGATAGCTCTTCGATCAGTTGGTTTTGCAGTAACCAAAGCTCCAATACGCCCCTGACTGATCATGGAAGGTGAGTGGGCACCAGTTGATAGATCCGCAAAAAACATTTGAGCATCTCTTGCTCTTACTTCTTTATCATTAATATAAAATTTAGATCCTTTATCTTTTTCTATTTTTCTTCTGACACTTATTTGATCTACATCACGGTATTGAACTGGTCCTTCGTTATTTTTATTTTCTACATCAATTGAAACTTCTGCAATATTTTTTGAAGCTTTATTAGAAGTGCCATTAAATATTACATCCTCCATTCCAGAACCACGCATACTTTTTGCAGATGTTTCTCCCATCACCCATCTCAAAGACTCAACAATATTAGATTTTCCACATCCGTTAGGACCCACTATTCCCGTAAGTCCATCCTCAATTAGAAAATTGGTTTTATCTGCAAAAGATTTAAATCCATTTAATTGGATTTTTTTAAACTCCATGCACTAACTTATATCAGTTTTTCTAGAGCTTTTTTTAAATTTTTATAAGTAAGAGTTTTTTCAAATTTTTTGTCATTTATGACTATCGTAGGAGTAGAATTTACTTTAAAGTTTTTAGCTCCATCTATTCGGTCATTTAAAACAAAATCTTCTATTTCTTTATTGTTTATGCATTCATCAAAATTGATATCAAAGCCTTCACTGGTCAGAAATTTTTGAAGATTCTCATTTGCTTCCTGCACAGAACTACCCTTTACCCATTTTTGTTGGTTAGCATATAAACTATTTAAAATTGCCGAATCACCATCATTTTTACATTGTGATACTTTAGAGGCATTGAAGGCTGCAGCATCTAATGGAAAATGTCTGAATTCAATTTTAGCTAAACCTGTATCAAGATATTCTTTTTTTAATTCAGGAAATACATCTTTATGAAAATTTGCACAGTGGCTACAAGTTAAAGATTCAAAAGCAATTATTGTAATTTTTGCATTTTGATCTCCAATTACTATTCTTTGAATTTCTCCTGAAATTTCAATATTGTTTTCAGTCTTAGCATTTTCTGATTTTTTGTTATCATCTGATGGAGAGCAAGAACTTATAAGCAGTATTACAACAAATAAAATTTTTTTCATTTTCTTTTAAAGACCTTGGTTAATTCGATAAGTGATTTTTTTATTTTGTCATTCTTAACATTATTAATCTTATCTTGGTATTTATTTATTGCGACATTTTCTTGTTTAGTTTCAGTTTTATTAAAAATTTTTTGTTCATCATCAAAACTAATAAATTTAAGTTTTTCAATCACCGTATAACCAAAAAAGCTATTCATCTTATCCATTATGTCTTTTTTTGAATATTCCATATCAACCTCATGTCCTCTTTTAACCATGATTAGCAGGGTACTTACTCCAAACTTATTAGAGTTTTTAAATGCTTTTGGATAACAAACTTTAAACAATTCCTCACCAACTATATATTTCCAATTGCTTAAAGTTTCAGAATAAATATGTCCTTTTTTATTTATAATTTTTTTTACATTCTTAGGCAAAGTGTCTTTGAATGATCTTAAACCTTGAATGGTTTTACTTCTCTGCTTAGTATTATCTTTAAATTGCATATGAAAGAATTAATAATAACAAATAAAATTCTCAATTGGTACGATATTAATAAAAGAACATTGCCTTGGAGAAAAAAAACTTCCTTAAAAAAAAAGCAATATTATACGTTGGTTAGTGAATTTATGTTGCAACAAACGCAAGTTGCAACAGTGATCCCATATTTTAATAGATTTATAAAACATATCCCCAACCTACAAGTTCTTGCTAAATATGATGATCAAAAATTAATTAATCTTTGGGAAGGTCTTGGCTATTATTCAAGAGTTAGAAATTTAAAAAAAACTGCTCAAATTGTTATTAAAGACTTTAATAAAAATTTACCTGATAATATTTTAGACCTTAAGTCACTGCCTGGAATTGGAGATTATACAGCAAGTGCTATTATGGCTATTGCATTTAATAAACCCATTATTCCTTTAGATGGAAATATCGAAAGAGTTTTGAAAAGATACCTTTATTTAAAAAATGAAAGCCAAATTCAAAAAGATAATTTAATTGAGCAGAAAAAAATATTTGGTACATCTTTAAGATCTAGTGATTATGCCCAAGCTCTGATGGAATTAGGAGCATTAATATGCAAGCCAATTAATCCTCATTGTGAAAGATGTCCTATTTCAGGTAAATGTAAATCAAATAAAAAAAAGGATTTTGTATTAACTAAATTTAAAAAAAATAACAAAGAAAAATATTATTTAGTTAAAGTGTATAAAAAAGATAAAAAATATTTATTAGTTAAGAATAAAGAATTTAATTTTTTAAAAAATTTGGATATTTTTCCAATGAAAGAAGTTATTAAACCAAAAAACTTTGATCACAATTTAAATTTTAAAATGTCTAATATGAATATGAATATTAAGATTCAAACTAACAAAACGAATAAAACTTTGCCTTTTTCTTATTGGGTTGATCCTAAAAAATTAACAAAATATACACTACCAACTTTTACAAAAAAAATTGTTTCCTATTTAGAAAATCATTCATGAAAAAAATTGCAATAATTGGAGCAGGTATTTCGGGCTTATTTATTGCAAACTTGTTTAGGGATAATCAAGATTATCAGGTAAATATTTATGAAAAAAATGTCTCAATTAATTTAGATGAAGGTTATGGAATACAATTATCAACTAATAGTATTAAACTGCTTAATAAAATTGGATTTAATACTTTAGAAAATAAAGATAAATTTCATCCAGAAAAAATTGATTTTTATACGATTAAACCAGAAAAAAAAATATGTAATCTAAATATTTCAGATTTTAATTCTGAAGATTGTAAATACACAACAATTAAAAGATCTAAATTAATTGAATTTTTAAAAGACAGATTAGATGATGATATAATTAAGTATGATCACAGTATTGAAAAAATTGAAAAAAGTGATGATCAAATATATTTAAATTTTAATGATAATAATAAATCAACTTGTGACCATTTAATTATTTCTGATGGTGTTTTTTCAAAAGGAAAATCATTAATTTCTAATAATGAGATAAAGTCCTCATATAATAGTACAATTGCTATTAGGGGCAATATTTCAAGAAACAAACTTCAGAATTTAAATGAAAATAATATTTCTTTATTTATGGGGCGTAATTTTCATTATGTGATTTATCCAGTGAATAAAGACAAAGAAATTTATAATTTTATTGGAGTTTTGAAACATCAATTAACAGCAAAAGAACTAGACAATTACAGCCTTTTTAAGGAAGAAACTTTTATTAAAGCCATTAAAGACAAAGTGCAAAATGAATTTTCAATTAATATCCTAGAAAATATTAATAATATTAAATGTTTCCCAGTCTTTGTTAGCAAAGGTTATCTTAAACCAGGTAAAAATATCTTTTTACTTGGGGATGCATTTTTTGCTTTCCCACCCTCGTTTGCCCAAGGGGCATCACAATCAATTGAAGGCGCATCTGAGTTATTTGATAATATTATAAATAATAAAAAGAATTTTTACGACAACAGAGTCGCAAAAGTAAAAATGATTAACAACAGATCAAAATTAAATCAATTTGCTTTTCACGTGTCCAATCCAGTGGTAATTTTTTTTAGAAATTTCAGCTTAAGAATACTAACGAAAAATAAGAAATTTTTAGAAAATTATTTAGGTAAAATTTACAAGAATTAATTTTTTGCAATTAATCTTTGTCTTAGATAATCAATCGGATGTATTCTTCCATTGATGTCACAATGCCAATAAGTCCAACCGTTACAACTTTCAGCTCCTAAAATAGTAGCTGCAACTTTATGTATGGACCCTTCAGCCTGATTATGTTTAATACTACCGTCAGCCATAATTCTTGCAGTAATTTTCTTTTTATTATCGAAAATGTTAGTACCAGGTTTGATTATTCCAAGCTCAACCAGAGAGCCAAAAGGAATTCTTGGTTTTGATCTATTATTTTTGAGTGTATCTAGTAAATCATCTTCAATAGGTTTTGTATTTTTTAATCTTTGTTCTGCTGCCTTAAAATAACTCTTTTCTTTTTCAATACCGAAATAATTTCTCCCCAATTTCTTTGCGACTGTTGCTGTGGTTCCAGATCCTAAAAATGGATCTAAGATCATGTCATCTTTTTTAGATGATGCTAGTAATACTCTGTGAAGAAGAGACTCTGGTTTTTGTGTTGAGTGTACCTTTTTGCCATTTTTCTTTAGTCTCTCAGCTCCATTACAAATTGGTAAATCCCAATTTGATCTCATTTGAAGATCATCGTTTAAACATTTCAATGATTGATAATTGAAGGTGTATTTTGATTTTTCACTTTTTGAAGCCCAAATTAAAGTTTCATGTGCATTGGTAAAACGTGTTCCTCTAAAATTGGGCATAGGATTATTTTTATTCCAAATAACATCATTTAAAATCCAAAAACCTAAATTTTGTATTGCTGTTCCAACTCTGAATATATTGTGATAACTACCAATAACCCAAATAGCTCCATCTTTTTTTAAAATTCTTTTACACTCTGCCAACCATTGATAAGTGAAGTCATCATACTTTTTAAAATTTTCAAATTGATCCCATTTATCGTTTACTGCACTAACTTTTGAACGATCTGGTCTAATCAATTCACTTTTTAATTGTAGGTTGTATGGAGGGTCTGCAAAAATTAAATCAAAAGTTTCACGTGGAATTTTCTTTAACTCTTCAAGACTATCACCGTTAATAATTTTATTTTTAAATTCACTTTTCATTTGTAAAAATTAATTAGACTCCAGATGGATTCTTCAGTCAACCTAGGATTGAATTATTTGGATTCGATATGTGTTTAGTGAGTAGGTGGCAACTATATATTGTGTGTCTTAATCTCAGATATAGGAGAGAAAGTTTTTCGGTGATGCTTTGTAACTCCAAATTTTTTTATAGCTTTTAAATGTTGTTTAGTCCCATACCCAAAATTTTGCTGCCAATCATATCCTTTATTATTGATCGCTAATTTAGTTATAAACTTATCTCTAGCAACCTTAGCAATAATGGATGCTGCAGAGATAGAAGCAACTTTTTGATCTCCTTTAATTACAGCTTTTAAATTATAATTTTTTAAATCAGGAACTTTATTTCCATCTATCAAAACATACGTTGGTTTTTTTTTAAGTTTTTTAATTGCTCTTTTCATGGCAAGTAAACTTGCTTGCAAGATATTAATTTTATCTATTTCATTTACTGATGCTTTGCCAATAGCCCAGATAGAGTTTTTTTTGATATGTTTTGATAATAATTCTCTTTTATCTTTAGAAATACTCTTGGAGTCTTTTAATAATTTTTTATCAATTTTTTTATTTAATACTACAGCTGCTGCATATACTGGGCCTATTAAACTTCCTCTACCAACCTCATCGACACCAGCTATAATTTTCATTTAATTTATTATAAAGTGATAAATTAATAACCCAACTAAAACTCCTTTTAAAAAAGATATCCAAAGCAAACCATAATTAGAAATATTAAATATCTTTTTACACCATGAAATTAAGTTTTTATGTTGCTCAATCATAAAAATTAAATGACAATCTTCATTTCATTTATTTTTTGTTTAATTTTTTTTAAATCTTCCCATGAATATTTTTTATTTTCTGGAAATCTAATTAGATAAGATGGATTATATGATATCATCAAGGGATAGGATTTATTCTTTAATATAATTTCTTTCCATTTTCCTCTTTCAGATGATATTTTGGTATTAATTCCTGTTACAGCTTCCATAGCTGAACTTCCCATTAAAATAATAATCTTTGGATCAATAATTGAAATATGTTCTTTTAGGAAAACAGAGTATCTTTTAATTTCTTGAGCAGTAGGTTTGCGATCCTCAGGAGGTCTAAAATTTATTGCATAACAACAATAAATACTTTGTCTTTTTATTTCAATTGCAAGTAGCATTTTATTTAATAATCCTCCTACCTCACCTTTAAATGTTGTGCTGGTTTTATCTTCTTCAGCTCCAGGCGCTTCTCCAATCAACATAATTGGACTATTAATGTTTCCATCTCCGAGGATAAGATTTTGTGAGTTATCTTTTAAATTACAATTTTCGATTGAATTAATTTGCGTCTTTAACTTTTCTAGCAGTTCGGTTTTATTAGTTTGATCGCTATCATTGCTATTTTCAATAATATTAAATCTATTTATCGGCTTATTTTTAAATACAAAATTTGGCTCTATAGTATCTATTAATTGATCGTCTAATTTGCCTTTTTGATTTATCACTTTTTTAATCATACAATGATTTAATGTTTAACAAACTTTTAAAAATACTAGTTGTTTTAGGAATATTCTATCAGACCCCTTTATATTCTAAAAGTGCTAGTTTTAATGAATTTAATTCAAGAGATTTATCAAATTATTTTTCAGGAATTATTGCGTTTGAAAATAAGGATAATTCTGATGCACTAAAATTTTTTAATGCATCTAAAATTCTTCTTAATAAGCATGATGCATATTTAAAACGGTATACTTTTTCTTTAGTTCTAGAAAATAAAGTTGCTCAGGCTATTAATGCAATCAAAAATAGTAGTAATGATGAAAATTTGGATTTTTTTGAAGCTTATCTACTTTTAATAGCAGATAGTTTAAAAAAGAATAATTTAAATCAAGCAGAAAAATACTTAAATTTAAGTTTACAGTTTCAAAATGAAAATAGATTTAATTTAGTAATATTTGAAACACTAAGGCAATATCTTTACACTTTTAAATATAAAAAAATTTTATTTAACAAAAAAAATTTTGGTAACATCTCTATTATAAATCAAGCATTTCAAAGATGTTATTTAAAAAAAGAAAACACCAGATCATCTTTTTTGAACTTAATTAATAATCCTGATGGAGATTATTCAAGATACATATTTTTTTACATCAATTATTTAATTGAAAATAATCAAATTGAAGAAGCTAAGGCAATTTCAAATCAGCTTGAATATATAAATTCAACACTTCTTTTATCTCAAAGTAAAAGCTGGATAGATAATAAAAATTTTAAAGAATTTAGCAAAATTTTTTCATGCAATAATCACAATGATATTATCAGTGAGTTTTTATTTTTGATTTCCAACTTGCACTCTTCCCAAGATGATATTGAAAAATCTAATTTTTATTTAAATCTCTCAAATTATTTGAATCCAAAATTTATTTTAAATTCTTCACTTGTAGCTGAAAACTTTTATCTAAATGAAGAATATGAAAAGGCTAAAAAAATATTAAAAAACTTTGATAAGAAATATGAATTTTATTATTGGTTTAGATTAAAAAAAGAAGCTCAAATAATTACTAAAGAGAAGGGTTATGATGAAGGCATAAATTATTTAAGCTCAAAATTTAGTAAAATCAAAAGTCCAAATAAAAAGATGATTTTTGATATTGCTAATTTTTACAAAAATTCAAAAAATTATGAAAAAGCTATTGAATATTATAGTCAAATTATCTCAACCCTAGATGATAGCTCAGAGATTAAATCTGATTTATTATACAGAAGAGGGGGTAGTTACGAGAGATTAGGCGATTATCAAAAAGCAGATGAAGATTTAAAATATTCATTAAAAATTTATCCAGATGATGCTTATGTTTTAAATTATTTAGCATATTCATGGTTGGAACGTGATTATAAAATTGATGAAGCAATGGAAATGTTGGAAAAAGCATATGCTTTAAGAAGCAATGATCCTTATATTACAGACTCAATAGGGTGGGCTTATTATTTAATAGAAAATTATATTGAAGCAGAAAAATATATTAAAAAAGCAGTTGAGTTAATGCCTGAGGACCCAACCGTTAATGATCATTATGGTGATATCTTATGGAAATTAGAAAGAAATATTCAGGCAAGATATTTTTGGAACTATGTCTTAAGTTTAGATGATGCAGATGAAGATATTAAGAAAAAAATAAACATAAAAATTATAGAAGGTCTTAATAATTCTTAATGAAAACCTATGAATTAAAATCATTTGCTAAAATTAATTTAGCTTTACATGTTACTGGCAAACTAACCAATCTTCATAAAATTGAAAGTGTAATTAAGTTTATAGATTTACATGACACAATTTCTATAAACGAAATTAATAAAAATAAACACAAGGTTTCTTTCATTGGTAATTTTTCCAAAAATATAAAAAAAGATAATACAGTTAATAAATTATTTGAAATTTTAGAAAAAAAAAAAATATTAAATAACAAAAAATTTCAAGTTAGGATAAAAAAAAATATCCCCCAAGAAGCGGGTCTTGGAGGGGGGTCTATGAATGCAGCTACAATTTTAAATTTTTTAATCAAAAAAAATTTTATCAAAATTAATCAAAAAAAAGTTTTACAAATTACTAAATTAATTGGTTCAGATGTAATCTTAGGTATTAATCCAATGACTGCAATTTTATCCTCAAATGGCAAAATTAAAAAATTTTTCAAAACTCCAAAATTTAATATTTTGCTTGTTCGTCCAAATTTTGGATGTTCTACAAAAAAAATTTATTCAGGTGTAAAAAGATTTGGTAAACCCCAATTTAATAACCCAAAAAAGAGTATGATGAATTTAAAATCTTTATTAAAATATGAAAATGACCTTGAAAAAGTTGTATTCTCAAAATATCCAAAACTTAAAATATTAAAATCTTTTTTAGAAAATTTAAACCAACCCTTATTTGTAAGAATGACGGGATCTGGTTCAGTTATGGTAGCGTATTATCAAAAAAAACAAGATTGCGAATTAGCAAAAGTTAAATTTAAAAGAAAATTTAGAAATTATTGGTGTAATACATCAAAAACTATATAAATTTTATTTTTTTGTGTTATACGAAAACAAGATTGGGGCGTAGCCAAGTGGTAAGGCACTGGTTTTTGGTACCGGCATCCTAGGTTCGAATCCTAGCGCCCCAGCCACATATGGACAACTTTTTAGATAAAATTTTTTTTAGATCTCGTAATCTTGATTATATAAGTCAAAATCTTATTGATTTAACTAAACAAACACCTGCCAATAAAATTTTTGAAGCACTGAACTCATACTCAGATGAGAGCGAAGTTAGATACGTTGGAGGATGTGTAAGAAAGATTATTAAAAAACAAAATATTGACGATATTGATTTGGCTACAAATTTAAAACCTAACGAAGTTTGTGATGCTTTAAAGAAAAAAGAAATTAATTATTATGAGACTGGCATTGACCATGGAACTATCACAGCAATAATTGATGATAATAAATATGAAATTACTTCTTTGAGAAAAGATATTTCTACAGATGGAAGGCATGCAAAGGTAGAATTTTCTTTGGATTGGAAGGAAGATGCAGCTAGAAGAGATTTTTCTATAAATTCAATTTATTCAGATAAAGATGGAAATTTGTTTGATCCATATAATGGTAAAAAAGATCTTGAAAGTGGTAACGTTAATTTTATCGGAGATGCCGAAAACAGAATAAAAGAAGATTATTTGCGTATTCTTAGGTATGTACGATTTTTTATAAATTATTCAAACCAAAGTCATGATCCAAAAATAATTAAAATCATTAAAAAAAATATTGATGGCGTTTCAAAATTATCATCAGAGAGATTGATAGATGAATTTAAAAAATTAACAAGATCAAGTGCATTCTTGAAAATATTTAAAGATGATGTTTGTTTAGAGATCATAAAGATGATTTTTCCTCAATTAAAAAACTTAGACAATTTTAAAAAATTAAATTCTCATACCCAAGACAATTTATCTAAAGTTGATTTTATTTTTTTATTATCTTTAATGATAGTGGATGGAACAGATAATGCTGATTATTTTATTTATAAATTCAATCTCTCTAAAAAAGATCAAAAAAGATTAAAATCAATTGATTTTTTTTATAAAGAAAATGTAAATATTAAAAATTTTACTGAAAAGAACTTTAATAAGATTTTTTACTATAACGGTAAACAAACTGTACTTGATATTATTAACTTTAAATTATTCACATCTGTTAAAGTTGAAAAAAAATTACTTAAACTAATTGAAATTTATAAAAATAAAATTATTCCTACCTTTCCAATAGGTGCAAACATGATAATAACAAAATATAATATTCCTGAGGGTAAAACACTAGGTAACAAGCTTAAGGCGATAGAGGAAATGTGGGTTCAAAATAATTTTCAAATTTCAGAAAAACAAATTCTAAAGATAATAAAAAGTTAAATATATTTTACGTCTTTTATTTCAAAATTTTTGACTCCAGCAGGAGTTGTGATTTCCACTAAATCATTTTTATTTTTTCCAATTAAACCTTTGCCTATTGGCGACTGAAAAAAAATCAGTTTTTGTTTTAAATCAGCTTCATCTCTTCCAACAATTTTATAGTTAATTTTTTCACCATTATCTAGATTTTCTAAAAATACAGTGGAGCCAAAGATTATTTTACCATCATTGTTTAACTTTGTAACATCGATGACATTAGCTCTTGCGATAATATCATTGATTTCTGTAATTCTTCCCTCATTGTGAGATTGCTCCTCTTTGGCAGCGTGATATTCAGCGTTTTCTTTAAGATCCCCATGTGATCTTGCCTCTGCAATTGCAGCTACAATTTCAGGTCTTTTTTTTTCTTTTAAAAAAACTAATTCTTCTTTTAGTTTATTTAATCCATTCAATGTAATTGGTTCTTTATCCATTTTTTATTTCCATTTAGCAACTGGAGGCAACGACATTAAAATACCTTCTACGTTTCCACTAGTTTGTAAGCCAAATTTAGTTCCTCGATCATATAATAAGTTAAATTCGGCGTATCTACCTCTTTTAATATACTGCATCTCTTTATCTTTTACAGTCCATTTTTTTTTAATTTTTTTTTCAATAATATTGTTAAATATCACTTGAAATGTAACTCCAACATCTCTTACAAATTTAAAATCTTCTTCAAAGTTATTTTTTTTATAATCAAAAAAAATTCCACCTATTCCTCTTGCTTCATTTCTATGTGGTAAATAGAAATATTCATCACACCATTTTTTATATTTTTTATAATAATTTTTATTATGTCGATCACACATTTTTCTTAATGATTGATGAAATATTTTTTTTTCCTTATCATCTTTAATAGCAGGTGTTACATCCATCCCACCACCAAACCAATTTTGAGTTGTGCAGATGTATCTAGTATTAAAATGCATTGCTGGAATATGAGGATTTTGCATGTGCATTACTACAGAAATGCCTGAGGCCCAAAATCTTGGATCTTTACCAGCTCCAGGAATATTTTTTTGAAATTTTTTTGGAAACTTTCCATAAACTTTTGAAAAATTTACACCTACTTTTTCAAAAACTTTTCCGTTAGTAATAATTCTATATTCACCACCACCCTCATCTTTTTTTTTATTTCTTTTCCACGAGGTTGATTTAAATTTTACTCTATTTTTTTCTAATCTGCTAATATCATCACAGATTGCATTTTGGAGTAGCTTAAACCAATTGCTTGATAAATCTTTTTTAATTTCAATATCCATTTTATAATAATTTAGTCTGTCTTAAGCTTTCTGCCAGAACAATTGCAACAGAGGATGCAATATTTAAAGACCTGGCATTTTTATTCATAGGTATTTTTAAACGATCACCAATTGACTGATGGATACTTTCTGGCACACCAGCACTCTCTCTACCAAATAATATTGTATCATTTTTTTTAAATTTAAACTTTAAGTAGGATATAGAAGCTTTTGTTGTCATGAGTATCACTCTATGATTCTTTTTTGCCTCAAAAAATTTATCAGCACTTTGATGTATCTCAATTTTATCTAAATCCATGTAATCCATTACCACTCTTTTAAACCTTTTGTCACTTAGATGAAAACCACATGGCTCAATAATTTCTAGTTTAGCCCCCAAACAAGCGCATGTTCTTATTATTGCTGCCGTATTTTGAGGTATATCTGGTTCATACAATGCAATATTAGGTCCCTGGCTCATAATTATGTGTCATTCTTTCAGTAGAAAAAAAACTATTATCTTATAAGAAATCGTATATTAAGTAATTTTTTAACAATAATATTTAAAAAAATGTCAGATAAAAAGCCTAAAAGAAGAGAGTTTCTATTCACTGCATCTTATGCAGTTGGAGCAGTTGGTGTTGGAGCAGTAACTTGGCCGCTAATAGATCAAATGAATCCAGACGCCTCTGTTAAAGCATTAGCAAGTACAGAAGTTGATGTAAGTTCAGTAAAACCTGGAAATACAATAACAGTTCTTTGGAGAGGAAAGCCAGTTTTCATTAGAAGAAGAACTCAAGAAGAAATTTCAGAGGCTAGATCAGTTAAAATGGAAGATTTAATACATCCTGAAAAAGATGAAGATAGAGCTAAAAATCCTGAGTGGTTAGTTATGCTTGGAGTTTGTACACACCTAGGATGTGTGCCATTAAATGATAAAGGTGACTACGATGGATGGTTCTGTCCATGTCATGGTTCACATTATGATACATCTGGCAGAATAAGAAAAGGACCTGCACCTTTAAATATGGAAGTTCCAAAATACGAATTTGTTAACGCTAATACAATTAAAATCGGATAATCAATAATAATATGAGTGATCACGAATATACACCTTCATCAAAAGTTGGAAAATGGTTTAATGACAGACTTCCACTTTTAACTTTAGCAAACCACTTAACAGATTATCCTACACCTAAAAATTTAAATTACTGGTGGACATTTGGTGGAATTTTAACTTTTTGTTTAATAACTCAGATTGTTACTGGTTTAACACTTGCAATGCATTACATAGCTCATGCTGACATGGCCTTTGAAAGTGTTGAACATATCATGAGAGATGTAAACTATGGTTGGTTAATTAGATATATTCATGCAAATGGTGCATCGATGTTTTTTTTAGCAGTCTATATTCATATATTTAGGTCTTTATTTTATGGATCGTATAAATCTCCAAGAGAAATAATTTGGATAATTGGAATAATTATTTATTTGTTGATGATGGCAGCTGCATTTATGGGTTACGTATTACCTTGGGGTCAAATGAGTTTCTGGGGAGCAACAGTTATCACAAATTTATTTAGCGCAATCCCATTAGTAGGTGAGGGTATAGTTACTTGGTTATGGGGTGGTTACTCAGTAGATAATCCTACTTTAACTAGATTTTTTACACTTCATTATTTAATTCCTTTTTTAATTTTAGGATTAGTAGTTTTACACATTTGGGCGCTTCATGTTCCTGGAAACAATAATCCTGTTGGAATTGATATCAAAAAACCTTCAAAGGACACAGTACCTTTTCATCCATACATTGTTATTAAAGATGGATTTGCATTACTGATGTTTATGATCGTTTTTGCTTTTTTTGTTTTTTATTCACCAAATATCTTAGGTCACGCTGATAATTATATTGAAGCCAATCCAATGGTAACGCCTGCTCATATTGTTCCTGAATGGTATCTATTGCCTTTTTATGCGATTTTGAGATCTGTTCCTGACAAGTTGCTTGGAGTTGTAGCAATGCTTTCAGCTATTTTAATTTTGGCTGTACTACCATGGTTAGATACTTCAAAAATAAGATCTGCGGTGTTCAGACCTTTGTATAAACAGTTCTATTGGATACTTGTAGCAGATGTTTTAATTCTAGGATACATGGGAGCTATGCCAGCTGAAGGGCTTTATTTATTAATTGCGAGAGTAGCAACTGCATATTATTTCCTTCACTTCTTAGTAATTTTACCAGTGTTAGGATTTAAGGAAAAAACACTGCCAATTCCATTAAGCATTACAGAACCTGTCCTTGGTGGTTCTCCTAATCTAGCTACAGCAAAACATAAAGAGGATATTGTCAAATAAAGTGAAAAATTTAATTAAATTATTATCCGTTTTAGCTTTTATTTCATTAGCTGTAACAACAAGTTCAAATTCTGCTGAAACTACCAAACTTTTAAAAACTGATTGGAGTTTTAAGGGTTTATTTGGAAAATTTGATAGAGGAGCCTTGCAAAGAGGATATCAGGTTTACACAGAAGTGTGTGCTTCTTGTCATTCAATGAAGTATGTGAGTTATAGAAATTTAGGTGAAAAAGGAGGACCAGAGTTCTCTGAGGCCGAAGTTAAGGCTATTGCAGCTTCATTTGAATTAACAGATGGACCAAATGCAGATGGTGAAATGTTTACCAGACCAGCAAAACCATCAGACAAATTTGTAATGCCGTATGAGAATGTTAAAGCAGCTCAAGCAGCTAATGGTGGTGCTTATCCTCCAGATATGTCTGTTCTAGTTAAAGCTAGAGGAGGCGGGGTAGATTATATTTATTCTTTACTTCAAGGTTATGAAGATGCACCAAGTGGAATTACTTTAGATGAAGGTGTTTATTATAACAAATATATGTATGGAAATAAAATCAAGATGGCTGCTCCACTCTCAGACGATTTAATAGAATATGGAGATGGAACAAATGCAACAGTTGAACAAATGTCAAAAGATGTCACAACATTTTTAATGTGGGCAGCTGAACCACATTTAGAGTCTAGACACCAAATGGGATTTAAAGCAATTATTTATTTAATTATTTTAACTGTTTTGGTTTATTTCAGTATGAAAAAAATATGGTCACGTGTTGAATCTGAAGTTTAATACATCACCATCTTTAACTATATAATCTTTACCTTCTAGTCTCATCTTACCATTAGTCTTTGAATTGACCCACCCATCATTTGCTACAAAATCTTCATAAGAAACTGTCTCAGCTCTTATAAAACCTTTTTCAAAATCAGTATGAATTTCTCCAGCAGCTTTAGGAGCTGTACAGTTTTTCTGAATTGTCCATGCTCTTGTTTCCTCTGGACCAGATGTGAAATAAGTATCTAATTCTAAAATTTTATAACCTTTTTGTATCAACAAACTCAATCCAGTTTCTTTCAAACCAATCATTTCCATGTAGTTTTTTCTTTCTGAAGATTCTAGTTCGTTGATTTGATTTTCTATATCAGCTGATACGATTAGTGTATTTTCCTCACCAAATTTTTCTATAAATTTTTTTGTATATTGATTACCTTCCTGAACGCTTTGCTCGTCTACATTACATACAAATATTTTTGGTTTTATTGATAATAAACCACTTTGATTGAGTTGTTTGGTTTCAAATTGAGATTTTAGAATTGAGATATCCTTATCATTATTAATACAATCTAGTGCTACTTCTAATATCTTTAATTGATCTTCATCAACATTTTTTTTGTTGTTTTTTTCCAATCTTTTTTGAATTGACTCTAAGTCTGCCAACATCATTTCAGTCTCAATTATTTCTAAATCTCTGATGGGGTCTACGGTTGGATTAACATTTTGAATGTCATCAGAGTCAAAACATCTTATCATATGGATTATTGCATCAACTTCTCTGATATGAGACAAAAATTTATTACCTAATCCCTCTCCTTTAGATGCTCCTTTTACTAATCCAGCAATATCTACAAATGAAATAGTAGTGTTTATAATTTTTTTTGATTTTGAAACTTTAGATAAATTATCTAATCTTTCATCAGGCACTGGAACAACACCAACATTTGGATCAATTGTACAAAAAGGAAAATTTGCTGCTTGAGCCTTGCTTGAATTTGTTAAAGCATTGAATAGTGTAGACTTACCAACATTGGGCAAACCAACAATTCCACATTTAAAGCTCATTATTTATTGTTATTTACGGTGCTAGAAAAAAGATCTAATTTTTTTTCAACTAATATAGAAATTGAGTCATTAATATGGTTTGAAATTTTTTCAATTCCTGCCAATTCATCTTCATCAAAATTTTGAAGAACAAAATCTCCAACTTCAATATTTTCTTTTGGTTTACCAATACCAATTCTCACTCTTGAATAATCTGTACCTATAAATTTATCAATTGATGCAATCCCATTATGCCCTGCACTTGACCCACCAAATTTTGCTTTAATTTTTCCAAACTCAACATCTAAATCATCATGAAAGACAATTACGTCTTCTGCATCTATTTTAAAATACTCAATAAGCTCTCTAATACAAATTCCAGAATTGTTCATAAATGTTAGAGGTTTGATTGCATAAACTTTTTTATCACCAACATTGCCAGTTGTAAGTAGTCCCTTAAATTTTGGTTTTTGTTTTGATAAGCCAAATTTTTTGTTGATAGAGTCAATAATTTTAAAACCTACATTATGTCTATTATTTTCGCTATCAGGAGTTGGGTTGCCTAAGCCTACAAATAAAAGCATATTTTTTTAATGGATAGTATATCTAACTTTGGCAGTTTATTTTTTTTCTTCAGCAGCTTTCTTATCTTCACCTTCTTTTGCTTCACCTTCTGCTGCTGGTTTTTCACCTTCTGCTGCTGCCTCTGCTCCTGCTTCACCTTCTGCAGCTTCTGCTTCAGCAGGTTTTTCAGGTTCCTTCATTACTGTTGGAGCAGCTAATGTTGCAATAACAAAGTCTCTTCCTCTAATTGTCGGAACTACATCGGTCTCTAAGTTTATTGATGATATCTTGAAACTTTCACCAATTTCAACTCCATCTAGATCTATAACCAGACTTTCAGGAATTTTTTCACTTGGACATCTTAATTCTACTTTTCTTCTTACTATGTTTAAAACTCCACCTCTCTTTAAACCTGGAGATTTTTCATGATTAATAAATTGTACAGGCACTTCAATTCGTATTTTAACTCCTGGAACAACTCTTAAAAAATCTACATGTGTGGGTTCATCAGAAATAATATGGTATTTAATTTCTCTTGGGAGAACGTTTTGAGGTTTACCATCAACATTTAAAGTAACTATATTGGATAGAAAATTTTCTTTATCAATCAGGGATTTCAACAACTTTTTAGAAATAGATATAGTTTCGTTTTGAGCTTCACCGCCATAAATCACTGCCGGTACATTTCCACTATTTCTAAGCGAACTTAGCTGTCCTTTAGTTTTTGTATTTCTAATGTTTGCGTCTAATGAAATCATAAAATCATGGGTTTTTAGCGCAAGTTCTTTAATAACTCAAGGTAATTATTTAAATAAATCTGAAACAGATGTTGAATTAGATATTCTTTTGATTGCTTCTCCCATTAAGCCAGAAATTGGCAGAACCTCAATGTTTTTGGCACCTTTAATTTTATCATTGTTATCAATCGTATCAGTGATTACCAAATTTTTGATTACAGAATTTTTAATTTTTTTCACAGCCTCACCACTTAATACTCCATGAGTGATATAAACATAAACTTCTTTTGCCCCTCTATCTTTAAGTGCTTTTGCAGCGTTTACAATTGTTCCACCTGAGTCAATTATATCATCTACAATTACACAAGTTTTGCCTTCTACATCTCCAATCACATTCATTACCTGTGATTGACCTGGTTTTGGTCTTCTTTTATCAACAATTGCTAGCCCAACATTTAAAAGTTTTCCTAAAGCTCTAGCTCTCTCGGTGCCGCCCACATCAGGAGCAACACAAATGATGTTTTTATTTTTTATCTTTTTTTTAGCATGTCTTGCAAAAATTGGTGTTGCAAATAAGTTATCAACAGGAATATCAAAAAACCCTTGAATTTGGCCAGCATGTAAATCAACTGTTACAACTCTATCCGCACCAGCTTTGGTAATTAGATTTGATACAAGTTTTGCGGAGATCGAAGTTCTTGGAACAACTTTTCTATCTTGTCTTGCGTAACCAAAGTATGGAATAACTGCTGTAATATTTTTTGCAGATGATCTTTTCAAAGCATCAATACAAAGTAGAAGCTCCATAAGATTATCATTAGCAGGTGATGAAACTGATTGAATAATAAAAATACTATTTCCTCTTATATTTTCATTAATCTCAACATAAATTTCCCCATCAGAAAAATTTCTGATACTTGAATTTACTAATTTAGACTTCAAATATTTTGCAATATTTTTGCTAAGAGGCTTGTTGCTATTACCGGATAATAATTTCATTAAAAACCTAATTAAGCATAATTATTGATATATTTCTACCATAATCATTATGATTTAATTTTAAAGCTCTTCTAGCACTGAAAAATTTATTTTTTATATCAAATGTATCAATATTTAAAACATCAATATTTGTAATCTTAATTTTTTTTAGAGAGCTATATATATAACTAGTTAAATCAAAATATAATTTATTTTTCTTTTTCTTAAAAAATTTATAATTATTTTTATTCTTTTTTATAAATTTTCTCTTAAAATCTTCTTTAACTTCATAATTTTTTTGAGAAATAGATGGACCTATTACTGCAGTAATATTTTCTAGCTCACAGCCTTTTTTAATCATGAATTTAATTACTTTAGCAACAATACCCTTAAAAGCGCCTTTCCAACCAGCATGTATTGCGGCAATCATCTTAATTTTATCATCATAAATTAATATTGGAGCACAATCAGCAGTTAAAACAGCGATAGGAATATTTTTTTGATCGGTAATAATGGCATCTGCTTTTGGTTTATTTCTATTGTTGTATTTTTTATCAATAAATATGAACTTGTTGCTGTGTATTTGATGAAGCAAAAAGATATTTTTTGCTTTATTGCAAATTTTTTTTCTTACTACTTGAAGGTTCTTTTTAACATTTATTTTATTATCTAACGAGCCAGGCCCACAATTTAAACTTTTATAAATTTTTTTAGAATAACCTCCAATACTGTTAAAAAACCCATGTTTAAGATTTTTAATTTTTGTTAATTTTTTTGATTTAATCAATTTCAAAACCTGTTTTAAAATTATTTTTATGTTTTTTTATTAACATTACTTTAAATAGCTCGCCCATTTGTTTTTCATCTATAAGACGTCTAATTCTGTAAAATAAGTCTGATTTTTTTGAGAAAGGTATATTTTCACTTATGATTTCTGCTCTTTGAATAATCCCCATACTAGTTAAAAATTTTTTTTGATTAGTAATTATAAAATTCAAATCATCAAATTGATCAATAAATCTCTTAAATAAATTAAAGTTAATATTATACGTTATATCAGAGTCCCCAATATCCTCTAGTATGTTAGAATGTTTATGATTTCTAATAGCTTGCAGAGTTTCTTCCATCTTTAAATTTAAATAGCCATAATCAATTATTAGTATACCTCCATCATTTTTTTTTATTAAATTAGAAATATCTTTTAAATATTCAAACGAACTAGGTGAATATTCAATAATTTCTTGATCTTTTGAAATTTCAAAGCCTAGGTCTTTATCGATATCTTTTATATTTATTGGCTGCTCATTAAATTTAGCATTTTTTTCATCTTTTAAATTTACAAATCTTTCAACCCAAGATTCATTTCTTTTAAAAAACTGTTTAATTGGTAGTGCGTCAAAAAATTCATTTGCTAAAAACACTGTTGGATAAGAATTATTTATTTTTATATCATCTATCCAGGTTATATTTTCAGATTTTAAATTTAATTGTTGTCTTTTTTTTAAAAATTCACTTTTTTCATGTATTTGAAAATTACAAATATCAAAACATTCTGGAAAATTTTTTAATGTTTCAATAATAACTTTCATCATCTCACCATTTCCAGCACCTAGTTCTAATAAGTTAAATTTTTTTGGTGATCCAATACTTTTCCAAAAGGTCAATACCCATATAGCAATTATCTCTGAAAAGAGTCTTGTAATATTAGGGGCAGTAATAAAATCACCTTCTTTACCAAAGGGATTTTTTTTCATGTAATATCCGTTAACTTTGTCGTAGAGAGCAAAATCTATAAATTGATCTAAGGGTAAGTCTTTATTATTTGTTTTCATTTTTAAGGTAAAAAAGAGTTATACCAATCGAAGCGAACACCAAACTAATTATTTGACCCATAGTTAAATTCAAAAGCAAGTAACCAATTTGTTCATCTGGCACTCTAAAAAATTCTACAAAGAATCTAAACAAAGAATAAAAAATTAAAAATAATCCCGAAATTAAACCAGGTTTTTTTAAATAACCTTTATTAAAAAAATAAATTAATATTAGAAATAAAATTAAACCTTCAAGAAATGCTTCATATAATTGAGAGGGGTGTCTCGATAAATTGTCTATTTTTATAAAAATAACTGACCAAGGTGCACTTGAAACTGTTCCATAAAGTTCTGAATTTATAAAATTAGCCAACCTTCCAAAAAAGATTCCAACTGGTGCTACTAATGACACTTGGTCCAAATAAAAAAAATGAATTTTGATCATTTTTTTTTGCAAAAATATAGCTTGAAGCAATTACACCAAGCAATCCACCGTGAAATGACATCCCTCCTTGCCAAATTTTGAAAATATCAAAAATATTATCTAGATAATATGAAAAGTTATAAAATATGATGTAACCTATTCTTCCACCTAAAATTATTCCAATAATAAGGTAAGCAATATAGTCATCAAATTTTTCATTTATATCTGAGTTTTTGATAAATATTTTTTTGCATAATATCCAACCAATAACGATCCCTAAAATGTAAGCTAAAGAATACCATCTAATTTCAAATGACATAATTTGAAATGCGACTGGGTCAAAATTATTGATGAACATTTTAAATAATACTTATAATGTATATCTTAAATATGAAAAATTCTAAATTTATAATTGATAAACTCGGCAAACTTTTTGAACAAGGCATTATTTCCTCGAAAGATCTAAGTTCAGAGCTCTTTAACATTTTAAAATCTAAAAGAGACGAAATTGTTTTTAAAATGAAACTTGTTAGTAAAGACGAATTTGACGTATTATCCAAACGCGTTGAAAATTTAGAAAATAAATTAAAAAAATTAGAAACTAAAAAAAAAGCTAAACGGGTAAAGAAATCTTAACTCTTAGTCCATTCATTTTAGATTTATTTAGAATAATATTTCCGCCGTGCGATCTAATTATATCTGAAGCTATAGACAAACCAAGACCAACACTTGACTTGGCTTCTGCTCTTCCTTTATCGATTTTATAAAAAGGTTTGAATACGTTTTCATATTCTTTTTCTGAAATTCCAGAACCATCATCATCGATTGTAATCAATAAATTATTATTTTCTTTACTAAGTTTTATTTCAACCTTATTTCCATATTTCAATGCATTATCGATTATATTATTTAAACATCGGTTAATTAGATTTTTTCTACCATTAATGTAAATTCTAGGTAGCAAATCTTTTTGAATATTTTCATTGTCATATTTGTTAACAATTTCTTCTATTAATTCTGATAAGTTAAACATTTCATCTTTTTCAATATAAGACGAGCTTGTAAATTGAAGATATTCATTAAGCATTTTTTCCATTTCGTTAATATCTTCAGCTAATTTTGTAGCTAAATCTTTATCTTTAATGAAAGCGAGTTGAAGTTTCATCCTCGTGAGTGGTGTTCTCAAATCATGACTTATGCCAGAAAGCATTTCAGTTCTTTGATTTAAATGTCGAAGTATTCTTTTTCTCATTTTATCAAATTCATGTCCTGCCTGTCTGATTTCAAGAGCTCCAGATGGTCTAAACTCATCTATTTCTTCACCTTTACCAAATCTTTCTGCAGCTCTTGCAAGGTTAGTAATTGGTCTAGTCTGATTTTTTAAAAAAATTAGAGAGATTATTATCATTATGATAGCTGGAACAGTAATCCAGAGTGCAAATATTCTTGCTGATGAACTTGTGACTCTATCTTTAGGTACTAAAAATTTAAAGTATCCATCTTCATACTTTATTCTTAAGTCAATTAACTCTTTATAGCTAGTTGTGTCAAACCAAAATTTTTCAGGACTAAAGATTGATTTTAATTCTCTTCTGAGTGTTCTATCAATAGGACTAAACCATCTTTCTGAATGTTTATTTTCAAAATTTTGGTTATTAATTAATTCTATGTTTAGGTCTATAAATAAGGAAAAGAGATTTTTTAATTCATCTTTATTTGTTTTTTCGTTACCATAAACTTCAACAAACAGATTAATTTCGTTAATTAGTGCTCTTGTCATTCCTTTATTTGTTTTGATCCAGAGACTGTCAAAAAAAACTATGGTTATAACTAATTGAAGAACTAAAACAGGTACAGCTACAATTAGAAGAGCTCTATAAAATAGTCTTTTAGGAAGTATATCTTTTAAAAAATTACTCAATCCAGAGAACATATCCAGCACCTCTTATTGTTTGTAAAAATTTTGGATTCTTAGGATCAATTTCAATTTTTTTTCGTAATCTTGTAATAATTACGTCTATAGATCTTTCTTTATCCACCTCAATTAATTGACCGATATCTTCTCTAGAAAATGTTTTACCAGGATTGTTAATCATTTTTTCTAAGATTATTTTTTCTGTATTATTAATTTTAAATTCTTTATCATTCTTGAGTATTAAAAGTTTGTTCAAATCTATTTTAATATTTGCAAGTTCAATAATTCTAACTTGTTCAGTTTTTAAAGTTTTATCTAATATATTTTTAATCCTTAAGATCAATTCTTTTGGCTCAAATGGTTTTGGTAAATAATCATCAGCTCCAGTCTCTAAACCCTCAACCCTTTCATTTGCTTCTCCTTTAGCAGTCAAAAGTATAATGGGTGTGTCTAATTTTTTTTTATGATCTTTGATAAATTCCAATCCATTTTTTCCTGGCATCATTATATCTAAAATTATTAAATCAAATTTTATAATATTAATTTTTTCTGATGCATCTTCAGCACTGTTTGCTGTTGTGACTAAAAAATTATTTTCATTTAAGTATTTTTTAACTAATGACCTAATTCCATCATCATCATCAACAACTAAGATATGAGCAATAAATTTATCCATTAATAATTTTACTTAATACATTATCAAAATTAATTACTTCCTCTGACCTTGAATTAAGTAATGCGTTATAAATCCTTTTTTTTTGTAAATCGAAAATTTCATTGAATATTTTTTTTCCTTTTTCATTCAAAAAAACATGTTTTACTCTTGTATCTTGATTATCTTTTTTAAAAGTTACAATTTCTAATTTGATTAAATCTTTCAGAACTCTGTTTAAGCTCTGTTTTGTTACTTTTAATCGTTTTAAAAGCTCAGAAATAGAAATGCCTTGGTACATTGATAAAAGATGAATAACTTTATGGTGCGCTAGACCAATTGAATATTTATCTAACACTTTTTTTGCATCTGAAAATGTTTCTCTATAGCTTACAAATAATTTTTCAATTAAATCTTTGAGTTGTTCGTCTTTTAAATATAAAAGTTCTTTCATTATAGGTAAGTTATATTGACATATTAAAGATACAAAGATAATTTTCACGAATAATATAAAAAATTTCATACATGGTGCCATACGATAAAAGAACTGGAAAAATTTGGTATAATAGTGAACTAGTCGATTGGGCTGATGCTAAAATACATGTTTTAAATCATGGACTTCACTATGCTAGCTGTGTCTTTGAGGGTGAACGAGTTTATGATGGTTCGATATTTAAATTAGAAGAACATACTTCAAGACTTTTTTATTCAGCAAAAAGAATGGGTATGACAATTCCATATTCAGAAAAAGAAATTAATGATGCCTGTAACAAAATCATTTCAGTTCAAAATGTAGAAAATGGTTATGTGAGACCTACTATTTGGAGAGGTAGCGAAATGATGGCTATTTCTGCGCAACAAACAAAAATTCATGTTGCTATTGCTACTTGGGAATGGGGTTCATATTTTGATCCAAAACTTAAAGTGGAGGGAATTAAACTAAATATTTCAAATTGGCGAAGACCTGCTCCAAATACAATTCCATGGGATACAAAAGCCTCAGGTCTTTATATGATCTGCACTTTGTCAAAACATGAAGCTGAAAAAGAAGGGTATACAGACTCATTAATGTTAGATCATGATGGAAATGTTGCAGAAGCAACTGGTGCAAATATTTTTTTCAAAGATAAAAATGGAGAAATTCACACACCTGTTCCAGATTCTTTTTTAGACGGAATTACAAGAAGAACAGTAATTGAGATAGCAAAATCCAAAGGTATTAAAGTTCATGAAAGAAAAATAAATCCATCAGAACTTTCAAGTTTTGTTGGATGCTTTCTAACTGGTACAGCAGCAGAGGTTACTCCAGTATCGTGTATCGCAGAAAACCAATTTAAAGTATGTGAAACTATAATTGATTTAAACGAAAGTTATCAAGCTTTAGTAAGAAATAAAAAAGCAGCCTAATCTTTATTGTCTTCTGACATTGCGTGATCTATTCCTTTACGCATATAATCATACCCAGTAAAAAGAGTTAAAAACGCAGAAAGCCAAAGAAGTATAATTCCAATAGTTTGAGCATTATAATCTTGAAAATTTATAATCTTATTTCCCGTATCTCCTGAAAGTAAAAGACCAATAGAGACCATTTGCAAAACAGTTTTTAGTTTTGCTAAATTTGATACTGGAAGCTTTATTTTTCCCTTAGCTAAAAACTCCCTTAATCCTGAAATTAATATTTCACGAGTAAGAATGATTATTGCTGCAATGACCTCATAATTTCTGATGGTGCCATCCATTACCAACAAAATTAACGCTGTAGCAACAATAATTTTATCAGCAATTGGATCTAATAATTCACCTAATTTAGATTCTTCCCCAAGCATTCGAGCTAACATTCCATCTAAAAAATCAGTAAACGAGGCTACTATAAATAAAATTAATGCAGTTAAATCTCCATAAAAACCTGGAAGATAAAAAGCTAAGACAAAGAAGGGGACAATTATTATCCGTCCAATCGTCAATATGTTTGGAATTTTTCTAAGCATAATTATTCGTGAAAGAAGTTATATATCTTTTTTGCAACTTTTTCCTCAACACCTTCTACAGATTTTATCTCATCAAAACTAGCAGACTCAACAGACCTTGCTGAGCCAAAATGGTTCAATAAAGCTCTTTTTCTAACAGCACCAATACCATCTATTTGATCTAACAGCGATTTAGATAATCCCTTTGCTCTTTTTGCTCTATGGGAGGTGATCGCAAATCTATGCGCTTCATCTCTAAGTCTTTGCATAAAGAATAAAGTTGGATCATTTTTTTCAAATTTATAGCTTTTACCATTGTAGAAGAACGTTTCATCTCCACTATTTCTAAATTTACCTTTTGCAATAGCAATCAAAGGAAGATCATGAAGACCAAGTTCACCAAGTACTTTTTTTGCAGAGGAATATTGTCCTTTTCCACCATCAATTAATATTAAATCTGGTAATGTTAAATAATTTCCTTTTTCTAAAATTGCTCTTTTAAATCTCCTAGATAAAACTTCCTTCAGCATAGCAAAATCATCCTGCCCAGCTCCTTTTGTTTTAATATCAAATTTCCGATATCTTTTTTTAACAAAACCCTCGTTACCAAAAGTAACCATTGCCCCAACACTATTTGTTCCTGAAATGTGACTATTATCATAAACTTCAACTAAATTGATTGTACTTTTTAGATTGAATTTTTTAGCCATACCTTCAAATAAATTTTTGTTATTATTTGTTTCATAAAGCTTTCTGTTCAATGACTCCTTTGCATTTTTTTCAGCCATTGCTACAACTTTTGCCTTAGTACCTTTTTTTGCTGTGTTGATCGATATTGTGTTACCTTCTTTTTTACTCAAAGTTTCTTCTATTAGTTTTTTATCTTTTATATCAGTGTTGATAATAACTAGTTTAGGTACAGTTTTATTTTCATAAAATTGCATTAAAAATGAGGACATGATTTCAGAAATATCTTGATCTGGATCATGTTTAGGAAAGTAAGCTTGATTTCCCCAATTTTGTTTTGATCTATAAAAAAAAACTTGAACACAAGCTTTGCCAGATTCTTTATATCCAGCAATTACATCAGCATCAACTAAGTTGGCTTCATTAATTCTTTGTGAGGATTGAATTATATTTAGAGATTTTATTCTATCTCTAAAAATTGAAGCTTTTTCAAAATCAAGTTCATCACTTGCTGCTTCCATTTCTTTAGAAAGATTTTTTTGTATATCTCTTGATTTACCAGAAACAAATTGAATTGCTTGGTCTACTGTCTTTTTATAATCAGATTTATCAATATAACCCACACAAGGACCTGAGCATCTCTTTATTTGATAAAGTATGCACGGCCTTTTTCTATTTTTAAAAGTTCCATCATCACAAACTCTTAATTGAAATATTTTTTGAAGCATTTTAATTGTCCAATTAGCGGTACCTGCAGAGGCAAAAGGGCCAAAGTAAAATCCCTCTTTTTCTTTTTTGCCTCTATGTTTTGTAACTCTTGGCCATTTTTCTTTCTCACCAATAAATATGAAAGGAAATGATTTATCGTCTTTAAGTAAAATATTAAATTTTGGCTTATGCTTTTTGATTAAATTAGCCTCTAAAAGTAAGGCTTCACTTTCATTTGCTGTAGTAGTGATTTCAATTTTAAATGTTTGAGATAGCATTCTCTCTGTACGAATGATGTGATTTTTTTCCGCAACATAACTTTTCAATCTATTGGGTAAGTTTTTTGCTTTTCCGACATAAAGAATATCATCTTTATGATTGAGCATTCTATAAACACCAGGGCTTTTAGGAATTAGTGGTAGCTCTTTTTTTATTACTTCTTTGCCAAGTTCAGAGCTTTTCATGACTTCTTTTTTTGGTAATTTGAATACCAACAGAGGTACATTCTTTTAATATCTCAAGTTTTTCAATTTGAAGCATTATTTTACCAATACGTTTGTCCTTAAACAAAATATCAAAAACATCTTCTGCCAGAGTTTCCAAGAAGTTGTAGTGCTTATTTTTGGTAAGCTTTTTAATCAATTTTACAACTTGTCCATAATTCACAATAGATTTGATATCTTTATCACTGGTTGGTTTTTTATCTTCATAATCAATCTCTAAGCTAAATTTGACTTTTTGAGGCTTTTGTTTTTCAAATTCGTAATATCCAAGTTTTAGGTCTAAGGTTAATTCTTTAATCAGAATTTTTTTTTCGTAATTAAAAAGACTTTTGTTCTTATCTAATTTTATAACTTTTAAATTACTTTTTTTCATTCTTTGCCTATCACATCTGGTGTTTGCCAATTTAAGTTTTGGCCACTATCTATGGCTAAAACTTGTCCTGTAATAGATCTGTTTTTAATAAAAAAGTCAACCGCATTACAAATTTCATTAACATCAACCTGTCTTTTTAAAGGTGTTGCTAAATATTGTTTTTTAAAGTGTTTATCACTTTGTCTTTTATTTTTGATCGTCGGACCTGGGGCTATTCCATTCACTCTTATGTTTGGAGCCAAGCTCATGGCACTTGTTTTTGTTAAAGTGTAAAGACCAGTTTTACTTATAGTGTAAGAAAAAAAATAAGGAGTGAGTTTAAATACTCTTTGATCAATAATATTGATAATATTGTTATTCTTGCCTTTAATGTTTTTTGCAAATTCTTTAGAAAGTAAAGCTGGTGTTCTTAAATTTGTTCTTAGGTGTTTTCCCCAACTTTCAGTTGTAAAATTTTCTAATTTATCATTTTCAAAAAGGGATGCATTATTAATCAGACAATCAAAATATTTTAATTTAGATTTTGCAAATTTAACTATCTTATTTAAATCTGTTTCTTTGCTTAAGTCTCCTTTTGCTAAGTAAATTTTAGTACCATTTTTTTCTAATTCTTTTTTTAAGCTTTCTGCTTTTGATTTTGATTTATTGTAATGGATTAGCATTTCTTTGTTGGGGCCAGATAATTTTTTTGCAATAGCAGCACCCATTCTAGTAGCACCACCAGTTATAATTATTTTGTTTGCTTCCATTTTTTCTTTCCTTTTTGTGCCCTAGTACCTGGTAAACCCATAGTCGATCTACCTTTTGGATAAATTTTATTGTTAGAACTATATTTTTTTACTTTAGGATTTAAAGATATTTCTAGTTCTGAAGCCTCAAGCTTTCTAATTTCATCCCTTATTTTTGCAGCTTCTTCAAACTCCAGGTTAGTTGCTGCTTCCTTCATTCTTTTGTTTAGAGCTTTTAAGTGTTTTTTAAGATTACCCCCAATATTTTCATCAGTTCCAACTTTTACGTAATCTTTTTCGTAAACACTCTCAAGTACGTCCCCAATTTCTTTTTTTATAGTCTTTGCATCAATTTTATGTTTTTTGTTGTAGGCAACTTGAATAGCTCTTCTTCTATCAGTTTCTTTGACAGCATTTTTGATACTTTTTGTTTCTTTGTCTGCATAAAGAATAACTTTACCATCTAAGTTTCTAGCTGCTCTTCCTATTGTTTGGATTAAAGAAGTTTCAGATCTTAAGAAACCTTCTTTATCAGCATCTAAAATACCAACCAAAGCACATTCAGGTATATCAAGACCTTCCCTTAAAAGGTTAATACCAACCAATACGTCAAATACTCCGAGCCTTAGATCTCTCATAATTTCTATTCGCTCCAAAGTATCTATGTCTGAATGCATATATCTAACTTTAATGCCATTTTCATGGAGGTATTCTGTTAAATCTTCAGCCATTTTTTTGGTCAAAGTTGTAATCAGAACCCTGTAATTGTTATCAATCACTTTTAAACATTCATGCATTAAATCATCTACTTGATTTTTAGCAGGTCTAATTTCGACTGGAGGATCAATCAAACCGGTTGGTCTGATTACTTGTTCTACGAACTTATTTTTTGTTTGTTTTAATTCCCAAGGTCCTGGAGTTGCAGAAACAAAAACTGTTTGAGTTCTCATAGCATCCCATTCTTCAAATTTAAGAGGACGGTTATCCATACACGAGGGTAGCCTAAATCCATATTCAGCTAAATTACTTTTTCTAGATCTATCACCTTTATACATTCCATTTAATTGTGGTACAGTTACATGACATTCATCGACAAAAATTAGAGTATTGTCAGGGAAATATTCAAATAAAGTAGGAGGGGGCTCACCTGGCTTTCTACCTGATAAAAATCTTGAATAATTTTCAATCCCAGCACAAGAACCAGTTGCTTCAATCATTTCTAAATCAAACTTAGTTCTTTCCTCTAATCTTTGTGCCTCTAGTAACTTATTTTGTTCTTTAAATTTTTTTAAAGTTGCATCAAGCTCTCTTTTAATTTTAATAATTGCCTGTTCAATTGTTGGTTTTGGAGTTATGTAATGACTATTTGCATAAACTTTAATTACATCTAGTTCATTTACTAAATCTCCTGTGAGAGGATCAAATTCTTCAATCTTTTCTAACTTATCTCCAAATAAACTTAATCTCCATGCACGATCTTCTAAGTGAGATGGAAAAATTTCTAGATATTCACCTCTAGCTCTAAAAGTTCCTCTATAAAAATTTTGGTCATTTCTTTTGTATTGAAGTGCTACTAAAGATTTAATTAATTCTTCTCTATTATAGTCATAATTAGTTTTTAAGCTTAAGGTCATTTTGCTATAAGCCTCAACAGAACCTAATCCATAAATACAAGAGACACTTGATACAATCACTACATCGTCTCTTTCTAGCAAAGACCTTGTTGCTGAGTGACGCATTCGATCAATTTGTTCATTTATTGAAGCTTCTTTTTCAATATAGGTGTCTGAACGAGGCACATATGCTTCTGGAGTATAGTAATCATAGTAAGACACAAAATATTCAACTGCATTATCTGGAAAGAAAGATTTCATTTCTCCATATAGTTGAGCAGCCAATGTTTTATTGGGTGCAAGAATTAAAGCTGGTCTGTTTGTTTTTTCGATAACTTTTGCCATTGTAAAAGTTTTTCCAGATCCAGTAACACCTAGTAAAACCTGACTAAGTTGATCTTTATTTGCACCATTAACTAATTGTTTGATTGCTTCAGGTTGATCACCTGCAGGCTTAAAATCAGTTTTCATTTGAAATTTTTTTCCGCCCTCAAGTTTAGGGCTGATCCCAGGATTTTTATTTTGAATTTCAGTAATTAGATCTTGATAAGTATTCTGCATTATCTATAAAACTAGAGGATTAAAATTATATTTCAATGAGCATAATATCAGACAGTTTAAAAAGAATTAAACCATCACCAACAATAGCTGTTACTCAAAAAGCAAGAGAATTAAGAGCTGCCGGTAAAGATGTGATCGGTCTTGGTGCGGGTGAGCCTGATTTTGATACTCCGGATAACGTAAAGAATGCAGCTATAAAAGCTATTAAAAGTGGAGATACCAAATACACAGCAGTGGATGGAACTCCAGCTTTGAAAAAAGCAATTATAGCAAAATTTAAAAGAGAGAATAAATTAAGTTACTCAACTGATCAAATTACCGTTGGAACTGGTGGTAAGCAAGTTCTATACAACGCATTCATGGCAACTTTAAACAAAGGTGATGAAGTTATAATTCCAGCACCTTTTTGGGTGTCTTATCCAGATATGGTTCTATTAGCTGGAGGAAAGCCAAAAATAGTTAAATGCACTGAACAAGAGGGATTTAAACTAACACCTTCAAAATTAAGAAAAGCTATTACTAAAAAAACAAAATGGTTGATTTTAAACTCACCCTCAAATCCAACAGGTGCAGGTTACACTAAAAAAGAAATTGAGGAATTAGCAAAAGTTTTAGTTAAAAATAAAAAAATTCATATTTTGAGTGATGATATTTATGAGCATATTAAATATGATAATTTTAATTTTTATACGATCGCACAAAATTCAAAATTAAAAGGTAGAACTCTTACTATGAATGGTGTTAGTAAATCTTATGCAATGACTGGTTGGAGAATAGGTTATGCCGCAGGTCCAAAAGACATAATAAAAGCGATTGGTAAAATTCAATCACAATCTACATCAAATCCATCTTCAATAAGTCAAGCAGCAGCTGTTGAAGCTTTAAATGGCAATCAAGGTTTCATTCAAAAAAGATCAAAAGCTTTTAAAGAAAGAAGAGATTTTGTTGTTAAAAGTTTAAATAATATTAAAGGCATTAAATGCTTAACTCCTAATGGTGCTTTTTACGTATTTCCAAGCTGCAAAGGTCTTCTAAATAAAAAAACAAAATTAAAAACAGATACAGATTTTGTTCAAAAATTATTAGAAAAATCAAATGTTGCAGTAGTACAAGGATCAGCGTTTGGATTAGATGGTTATTTTAGAATTTCATATGCTACTTCAATGCAAAATTTAAAAAAAGCCATGGAGAGAATAAAAACTTTCTGTGAAAGCTTATCTTAATAAGTGAAAACAGCCTTATTATTTGGTGCATCAGGTTTAGTTGGAAGCCATGTTTTAAATCAATTAATTAGCAATAATAATTATTCTAAGATTAAGTTATTTGTTCGTTCATCAATAAATATAAGTGATCCAAAGATTGAAATTATTCAAACAGATTTTAATAATTTAGAAAATCATAGAGAAGATATTAAAGGGGATGATTGTTTTTTTTGTATTGGTACTACAAAGAAAAATTCACCAGATAAAAATGAATATAAGAGAGTGGAGCTTGAGGTTCCAAAACAAATCGCTCAAATAGCAAAATCAAACTCAGTAACTTCATTTGTTTTTGTCTCATCAGGTTATGCAGATCCAAAAAGTTCAGGAGATTATTTGAGATTTAAAGGAGAGGTAGAAGAGGAATTAAAAAGACTTAATTTTCCAAAGCTTGGAATTATGAGACCTTCTTTCTTATTGGGTGATCGAAAAGAAAAGAGAGTAGGCGAGAAAATAGGGATTTTTGTATTTAAATTATTATCACCTTTATTTATTGGACCTCTAAAGAAAATGAAACCCATTCATTCAGCAACTGTTGCAAAAGTAATGATTGCGATCACTCAAAATGAAAGTTCACAAACAATTTTTGAGTCTAACGAGATAGCTAACTTGAGTAGTTCATAATCTTAATCTTGATCACACGTCCCCAAAATGGAGACAATTAATACATGTATTTATTTTTAACTAAAATATAATGTTAACAAAATTTATGGACAAAATACAATCACACGCAAAGTTAGTAATTATTGGAGGTGGTATAATGGGTGTAAGTCTTTTATATCATTTAACCAAAGAAGGATGGAGTGATGTAGTTTTAATTGAAAAAAGTGAACTTACTTCTGGTTCAACTTGGCATGCTGCAGGTCAGTGTCCACATATGTTAACAAGTTTGAATCTTGCAAAAATTCATCTTCATTCAACAAATCTGTATAAAAATCTTGAAAAAGAGACTGATCAGCCAACAGGTTTTCATGAAACAGGAAGCTTAAGACTTGCATATACAAATGATGATTTGGAATGGTTTGATTATACTAAAGGAATATTGGATATAGTAGGTGCTCCTTGTTCAATAATTTCCAAAGAAGAAATTCAAAAATATCATCCATTTATAAAACTTGATGGAATTAAAGGAGCATTTCTTACAACTGAAGATGGCTACACTGATCCTACTAGCACAACAAATGCAATGGCTAAAGGAGCTAGGAATGGAGGAGCTAAGATTTATAGAAAAAATAGAGTCACCGATATTAAAAAAACATCCTCAGGTGAGTGGAAAGTAATTACTGAAAAAGGAGATATAATTTGTGAGCATGTTGTAAATGCTGCTGGAAGTTTTTGTCCTGAAGTAGCTGCAATGGTTGGGTTAAAAAATGTGCCAAGTATTAATATGGTTCATCAATACCTAGTAACTGAAGCTCACCCAGAAATAGAAAAATTAGATAAAGAATTGCCTGTTGTTAGAGATCCAGACTCTTCATCTTACTTAAGACAAGAAGGTAAAGGATTATTAATTGGTCCATATGAAAAAGATGTAGCTGCCTGGGCATTAGATGGAATGGATTGGAAATTTGATATGGAATTGTTAGAACCTGATTTAGATAGAATTGCAATTCATTTAGAAAAAGGCATGGATAGAATCCCTGAATTTAAAGATGTTGGTATAAAAAGAATAATATGTGGTCCTATTACTCATACACCTGATGATAATTTTTTAGCAGGACCAGCGCCTGGTCTTAAAAATTTTTGGATGTTTTGTGCTGCAAGCATTGGTATTGCACATGGAGGTGGAGCAGGAAAATATATGGCGCAATGGATTGTTCATGGAGACTCAGAAATTAACATGCAAGAATTTGAACCAAGACGTTACATGAGTTGGGTCAATAAAGATTATTCTGTTGAAAAGTCAAAGGAACAATATCGAAGAATGTATGTCACTCCAATGCCTCACGATAAAATTGAAATTGGAAGACCAATGAAAACCACACCAATATTTAAAAAACTTAAAGATAAAGGTGCAGAGTATTTTGATTTATATGGATGGGAAAAACCTGATTGGTTTAATAAAGATAATGTTAAAGAAGCTTTAAGTTACAAAAGAAATAACGTTTTTGCATATATTCAAAATGAATGTGAGCATGTTCATAATCATGTTGGTATAATTGATTTAAGTACTTTTTCTAAATTTGAAATTACAGGAGAGGATAGTTATCAATTTTTAAATAGATTATGCTCGAATAGAATTCCTAAAAAAGATGGAAGTATTATTTTAACCCATGCTCTAAATGATATTGGCAGAATTCAAACTGAGTTTACAATTACTAAATTAAAAGATAATCATTATTATGCTTTATCCGCAGCTATTTCAGAAATAAGAGACTTAGATTGGTTAAATCACAATAAACAAGAAGGTGAGAAAGTTATAATCAAAAATGTAACTCTTGAAAAAGGAGTTTTAGGTTTAATAGGACCTAAATCTAGAAATGTACTTCAAAGATTAACAGATTCAGATTTAAGTAATGAAAATTTTCCATGGTTAAAATCAAAGCATATAAAGATTAATAATATAGATGTAATTGCACTCAGAGTTAATTACATGGGAGAATTAGGCTGGGAGCTTCATCATTCAATAGATCAGATGAGAGAAATTTATGATCTTATTACTAAAGAAGGTAAACGAGAAAGTATTATTGATTTTGGAACTCGAGCAATGAATTCTATGAGAATTGAAAAAGGATATAGAGGATGGGGAACTGAACTTACTCCTGAAATTAGTGTTGTTGAAGCAGGTCTTGATAAATTTTTTAATCTTGAAAAGAAAAATGAATTTAAAGGGTCTGAAGCAGTAACAAAATTACTAGAAAATGGAATAGAAACTAAGCTGGTATATCTTGAGGTTGAAGCAAAAGATGCTGATGCACATGGAAATGAACCTGTGTACTTTGATAATATGAAAGTGGGACTTACTACTTCGGGAGCTTATGGTTTTAGAGTTAAAAAAAGTTTAGCTTTTGCTTATGTGAAACCAGATTGTGCAAAAATAGGAAATGAGTTATTTATCAAAATTCAAGGAGAAAAAATCAAAGCAAAAATAATTGATGAACCTATCTTTGACAAAAATAACGATCGATTAAGATCTTAAATCAATCCAAGTCTTATTACTGAGTTTCCTGCATCTTTAATGCAGTCTCTTGCAGGTTTAAATTTCACTCCTAATAAATCTTCAGCATAAGTAGTATCTGTTTGCATTAAAATTCCTAATTCAGGTACCATAATTTTTGCAGATGAGTCCAAATAGCTAATCAACTTTAACATAAAGTTTGGCATTTCTTTTTTTGGTAGTTTTTTTGCGTACTGTGGAAACTCTTCTTGCATAATTGTAGAAATTTCCAGCATTTTTTTTACTTCTGAACCAATTAATAGACGTCTTCCATTAACTTTAGAGTTTTTCAATGAAAGTACATGAGCTTTTGCAACATCTTTTACATCAGATATTAATATTCCAAAATTTGGAGCCATTGGATATTTTCCTTTAAGAAAAAGTTGAACATATTTAGTCGACGTATTTTCTTTATCATCTAATGCGTCACCATTAACACCACCTGGATTAATGACAGTTAATTTATCTTTCATACCTTTACTTTCCATTAAATCCCATGCAGCTTTTTCAGCTTTAGTTTTGGATATAATATAATCATTAGACCCACTCCATTCAGTATCTGACCAATCGTTTTCTCTAACATTATAAGGGTTAGTTCTATTAGGTCTTTTGAACATCGCTGCAATTGATGATGTTAAAACTATCTTTTCAACATTAGCTTCTATTCCTGCATTTAGAACTCTTAAAGTTCCCCCTTTAGCAGCTGGAACTAAAGCCTCTCTATTTCTGGAACTTTTCATTGGATAAGGAGAGGCAGTATGTATAATATATTTACAGTCTTTAGCTGCTTCATTCCAACCCTCATCTTTTAAAAGATCTAATTCAACAAATGATAATTTATCTATTGAAACGTGTTCGCTTAGAGTTTTTTTTGTTTTCTCTAATGAGCTTTGATTTCTAACCGTTCCTAAAACTTCGTATCCAGAGTTTAATAATTCAATTGCTATATGTTTTGCTATCCATCCACTTATTCCAGTTAATAATACCCTGTCTGTCATTATAAATACCCTTCTGTTTGTTATATGTTTTAATCTCGAATTAGTGAGATAGGAATTTTTCGGCTTCTAATGCTGCCATACAACCCATTCCTGCAGCTGTAACGGCTTGTCTAAAAGTTTTGTCTTTAACATCTCCTGCAGCATATACTCCAGGAATATTAGTTTCAGTAGAATCTGGTTTTGTTAATAAATAACCTTCTTTATCCATATCCAACTGTTCTTTGAATAAAGCTGTTGCTGGATCATGACCAATTGCAATAAATAAACCATCAATGTTCATTTCTTGAATTTCATTAGTCTTTAAATTTTTAACTTTAATGCCCGTAACATTTTTAGGTTCACCGTCACCTATAACTTCATCTACAGCACTATCCCAAATAATTTCGATTTTTTTATTTTCCATTAATTTCTTTTGAAGCATCTTCTCAGCTCTAAGTTCATCTCTTCTGTGAATTAGTTTTACCTTTGATGCAAATTTTGTAAGAAACATTGCTTCCTCAACAGCAGCATTACCACCACCTACAACAGCAACCTCTTTATCTTTAAAGAAGAAACCATCACAAGTAGCACATGCAGAAACTCCAAATCCCCTAAAGTTTTGTTCAGACTCTAAATTTAACCATCTAGCTTGTGCACCAGTTGAGATAATTATACTGTCTGCAGTATATTTTTGACCACTATCACCTACAGCTTCAAAGGGTTTAGATTTTAAATTTACTGAAGAGATATGATCTTCAATCATTTCAGTTCCAACAGCTTTAGCCTGATCTCTCATTTGATCCATTAACCAAGGACCTTGAATTACATCAGCAAAACCGGGAAAATTTTCTACATCAGTCGTTGTAGTTAATTGCCCGCCAGGTGCAGAACCATAAACTAAAATAGGATTTAACATTGCTCTAGCCGCATAAACTGCAGCAGTGTATCCGGCTGGACCGGATCCAATTATTAACACTTTTGTGTGTTTAGTTGGATTTTGACTCATATGAAAGCTATATAGTGATTAATGTCTAAATTAAAAGGTATTTTATTAACTCAAGGTATGCATGGCATGATAAGCCAAGTTGAAGGATTGGCAAAAGCTTTAGATATTGATTTTACACACCACACAGTTGAACTAAATAGTTTCTGGAAAGTGATTCCTCCAAAGCTTACACCCATTTCACAAAATGTTTATAAAAAAATTAACCATGATGATTTCGATGTTATAATTTCTTGTGGTCGTAAAAGTGTTATTCCCTCAATTCATTTAAAAAATTCAGCTACTAAAAAAGTATTTAATATTCACATTCAAGATCCAAAAGTGGATTTAAGCCATTTTGATTTTATTGTTGCTCCTGAACATGATGCTTTAGATGGCCAAAATGTCCTTAATACAAAGGGTGCAATTCATTACCTTACAGAAAATGAAATTAATGAAAATAAAGATTATCTAAAATCATTTATTAGAAATGATGAAAGGAAAATCTGGACTTTAATCTTGGGAGGTCCGACAAAGTATTATGACTATTCAACAAAGAATATGAAACATATTTTTACCTCTATATATAAATTATTAAAAAAACATGACTTTCAATTAGTGGTAATTCCATCAATGAGAACACCTATAAATACTATTCATTATGCTAAAGAATTTTTTGGGGAGGGTCATACTGTTATAATGGACGTGGATAAAAAAGCATATTTATCAGCTTTCGCAATTGCAGAAAATATTATTGTTACATGTGACTCAAGTTCAATGATCTCAGAAGCAGCTTTAACTGGAAAACCAATTTACATAGCCAGTATTTTACCAAAAAAAAATGACAAAAGATTTCAAAGATTTAGAAATTTATTTAGAGAATTAAATATTACTCGAAATCTTGGTGAAGAAGTAGAAATTTGGAACTATCAAAAGTTAGATGAAACGAATAGAGTAGCAAATATTATCAAACAAAAAATTAATTCTTAATGTCATTTTTAAATTCAATTCAAACACAATCAAAGAAACACGATTTCCCATTTGATCATTGGGAGTATCATAATGCTCTTACAGATGGAGCAATTAAAGAAATTGTTAAAGCTGATATCCCAGATGTGAGCAAGCATAATCTTAGCTATGATGGAACTAGAGCAATCGACGGTGGTGCTGCTGAATTTAGAGAGGGGATAGCATCTGGCGGTGAAGCAATTAAATTTAGATGTTTTGTTACAAAGCAAAATGAAAAACAATTCCCACACTTAGTTAAATTTATTAATGAATTACAATCCAAAGAAGTACATGAAACTATCTCAAAAATGATTAATAAAGATTTATCAAACTCATATGTTAGAGTTGAAGTTATCTGTGATCGAGAGGGTTTTTGGCTAAAGCCTCATTGTGATATTAAAGAAAAACTTATGTCAGGATTAATTTTTGTGAATAATGCCAATGAGTCTGAAGATTTAGGGACTGATTTTTACAACGAAAAATTAGAAAAGGTCAAAACCGTCCCTTATAAAAATAATTACGGATATATGTTTACTAGTGGCCCAAATACTTGGCATGGTATGGAAAAGAAAACAATTGTTAAAGAAAGACGATGTATTCAGGTAAATTATGTTACTTTTGAAACTGATTGGAAAGTCAAATAATTTTTATTTGATCACCCAGTGATATTTTGCCATCATTTATTATCTGACATCTAATTCCACCTTTTCTCAAAAATTCTTTGATGATATCATTTCTATCTAATTTTTCTGAAAGATGTCGACACGGTCTGCATAGATCTATTACTTCTAGATTGACAGATCCTATTTTAATTCTTTTTTCAACAAGATCATTTAGTCGTATTCCCTTAGTAACAATATTTCTTCTAAAGTTTAAGTGAGGAATATTTAATTCATTTTTAACATTGTATTCATCAATATTTTCACTTTCAATAATTGATAACTGATTAAAGGGATCATTATAATCTTTGAAATGTCTATCACCAACAATTCCTTTGCCAGCAACCACATCGACCTCTGTTACTTCAATAATTTCTTGGTTATGATTTTTAGTGAGCCCAATTTTAATTATCTCAGACATTTTAAATATCTTGGAGAGAGGTAACTTCTAATTTTTTTGTTTTAAGTGATTTAATCGCCTCAAGACAAGCTTGAGCAGTAGACATATTTGTACAATATGGAACTTTGTTCTTAAGGGTTGCTCTTCTAAGCGCTATAGCATCATTTAATCTATGTTCAGAGTTTCCGCCCCCAGTATTAATTACTAAAGCAATTTTTTTAGAGTCTAAGACATCGACTATATGAGGAGATCCACTACTTACTTTATTGATGATTTTACATTTAATTTTATGTTTTCTAAAATATTCTGCAGTTCCTTTAGTTGCACAAAGTGTAAAATTTAATTTGATTAACGATTTTGCTAAATCTATCCCCTCATCTTTGTGGGAGTCTTTTAATGATACAAACGCCAGGCCTTGTTTTGGAAGTGAATTAGCAGCACCAATTTGACTTTTGGCAAAAGCCATACCAAAATCTTTATCAAACCCCATAACTTCACCAGTTGATTTCATTTCAGGTCCTAAAAGTAAATCACTATTTGGAAATTTGTTAAAAGGGAACACAGCTTCTTTAACTGCATACATGCCTTTGGATTTATCTTTTAAATTAAATTTAGATAATTTTTCACCAGCCATTACACGGGATGCAATTTTAGCTAAGGGAAGACCTTTTGCTTTTGATACAAATGGCACTGTTCTACTAGCTCGAGGATTTACTTCTATTACATAAATCTCATCTTTTTTGATTGCAAATTGAATATTCATAAAACCTTTAACTTTAAGAGCTAAAGCTAATTTCTTAGTTTGATTTTCTATTTCTTTAATTAAGAACGGTTTAATTGAAACTGGAGGCAAACTACACGCAGAGTCCCCAGAGTGAATGCCGGCTTCTTCAATGTGTTGCATAATGCCTGCTACATGAACTTGTTTCCCATCTGATATTGCATCAACATCCACTTCCATTGCATGATCAATAAACTTATCAATAAGAATTGGATTTTCTTCAGCTGCTTTAAATGCTTCTTCAACAAAATTTTTAAGTTGACTTTTCTCATGAACGATCTCCATCGCTCTTCCACCTAATACATAAGACGGTCTTACCATTAAAGGAAGACCAATTTTTTCTGCTATTTGAATTGCTTGCTTAAAGGTTTTAGCAATACCACTTTCTGCTTGTTTTAGTTTTAATTTGTTCAATAGATCTCTAAATCGGTCTCTATCTTCAGCTAAATCAATTGATGTGTATTGAGTTCCTAAAATTGGAAGTTTGTTATCGTGTAAAAATTTAGCAAGTTTAATTGGAGTTTGACCGCCAAATTGTGCAATTACACCAACTAGGTTTCCTTTTTCTTTTTCTTTTTTAATAATATTAAAGACATACTCTTCTTTTAGAGGTTCGAAATATAATCGATCACTAGTGTCATAATCTGTTGATACAGTTTCAGGATTACAATTAACCATGATTGTTTCAAAACCCGCATCTTTCAATGAAAAAGCAGCCTGGCAACAGCAATAATCAAACTCAATTCCTTGTCCTATTCTGTTTGGTCCACCACCTAAAATAATGATTTTTTTTCTTGAAGATGGATCTGCTTCACATTCAGAATTAATTGAAAAGTTACGTTGATAAGTTGAGTACATATAAGGAGTAAATGATTTAAATTCAGCAGCACAAGTATCAACCTTTTTAAATACAGGTAATATTTTAAGAGCCATTCTTTTGCGTCTAACAATATCTTCAGAAGTTTTTGTTAGTTCAGATAATTTTTTATCAGAAAAACCAATAGATTTTATTCGGTTAAATTCATTGAAATCTTTAGGAAGTCCTTTGTTTTTAATCTTATTTTCATTATCTACAATTTCTTTAATTTGATCTAAGAACCATGGATCAATTTTTGATAATGCAAAAATTCTTTTTAAATTAATTTTTTTTCTGATTGCCTCTGCTACAAGTAAAATTTTGTTTGGAATATTTTCTTTTAATTTTTTCTCTATTTGATTTTTATTTAAGTCAAAAATTCTATCTAAACCTGAAAAACCAGTTTCAAGTGAAACTAATGCTTTTTGAAGCGACTCTTTAAAATTTCTTCCAATTGCCATTGCCTCACCAACAGATTTCATAGATGTTCCTAATGTAGCAGGTGAAGTTGAAAACTTTTCAAATGTAAATCTTGGAATTTTAGTAACCACATAATCAATACTTGGTTCAAAGGATGCGGGAGTTACTTTTGTGATTTCATTCTTTAATTCATCTAACGTGTAGCCTACTGCAAGTTTAGCAGCAACTTTTGCGATTGGAAAACCAGTTGCTTTTGACGCAAGTGCAGATGAACGAGAAACTCTTGGGTTCATTTCAATTACAACCATTCTTCCATTTTTAGGATTGATTGCGAACTGAACATTTGAACCACCTGTTTCAACTCCAATTTTTCTGAGACATGCAATAGATGCATTTCTCATTACTTGATATTCTTTATCAGTTAATGTTAGAGCAGGGGCAACAGTAACCGAGTCTCCAGTATGAATTCCCATTGGATCAATATTTTCAATAGAACAGATAATGATACAGTTATCTTTTTTATCTCTTACAACTTCCATTTCAAATTCTTTCCAACCTTCCAAGCATTCTTCGACTAGAACTTGGCTTACCGGAGATTCGTGTAATCCACTTTTAATAATTTTTAGATAATCTTTTTTATTTTTAGCGATACCACCACCAAGACCACCTAAAGTAAATGCTGGTCTTATAATTGCTGGTAAACCAATTTTATTTAAAACTTTAGACGCTTGATTGATGTTATTTACAATTTCAGATTTAGGTAAATCTAGACCGATATCAATCATATTTTTTCTAAATTTCTTTCTATCTTCTGCATTTGAAATTGCTTTAGAGTTGGCACCAATTAGCTCTATTTTATATTTTTTTAGAATTCCTTTTTTCTCAGCCTCCATTGCAAGGTTAAGTGCTGTTTGACCACCCATAGTTGGAAGAATTGCATCTGGTCTTTCTTTTTTAAGAATTTTTTCTAAAACTTCTAAAGTAATTGGTTCGATATAAGTTTTGTCAGCAACATCAGGATCTGTCATTATGGTTGCTGGATTTGAGTTAATTAATACGACTTTATAACCCTCATCTCTTAAAGCTTTACAAGCTTGAGTGCCTGAATAATCAAATTCACAAGCTTGACCTATGATAATAGGACCGGCTCCAACAACCAATATTTTTTTAAGATCTTTTCTTTTTGGCATTTTTTTTCATGTTATTAATAAATTCTTGAAATAAATAAACACTGTCTTGTGGACCAGGGTTAGACTCCGGATGATATTGAACTGAGAACACAGGTTTATTTTTTATTTTTATTCCTTCGATACTGTTATCAAATAAAGATTGATGTGTGATCTCAATATTTTTTGGTAAACTTTGTTTCATCACTTCAAAGCCGTGATTTTGACTGGTTATTTCAACATTATCATGAATTAAATTTTTAACTGGATGGTTAGCACCTCTATGACCAAGTTTCATTTTTTTTGTTTTACCACCTACTGTTAAAGCAAGTATTTGATGACCTAAACAAATCCCAAACACAGGTAAATTTTTATTAATTAAATCTTTAACTATTTTGATAGCGTATTTTCCTGTTGCTGCTGGATCTCCTGGGCCATTAGATAAAAATATACCATTTGGTTTAAGTGATAAAATTTTATCAGCTGGTGTTTTGCAAGAAACAACCGTTACTTTGCAATTAAAGTCTGAAAAATATCTTAAAATATTTTTCTTTACTCCATAATCGATTGCAACTACATGAAATGAGTTCTTATTATTTTTTTTATATCCAGTTTCTTTTTTCCATGTTTTAAGACCTTTCCAAATGTAATTCTTTGGTGTGGTTACTTTTTCAGCAAGGTCAAGATTTTTTAAACCACTCCATTTAATTGTTGAGTTAGTTAGTTTGCTAATATTAAATTTACCTGTTTTAGAATATGCAATAGTTCCTTTTGGAGCACCTTTGTCTCTTATGAAATTGGTCAAACTCCTAGTGTCTAAACCAGTAATACCAACTATTTTGTTCTTTTTAAGCCAGGCATCTAAATGAAGAAAAGATCTATAATTTGATGGAGAAGTTATTTCAGAATTAAAAATTACTCCTTTTGTCCAAATCTTATCTGATTCGTAATCTTCTTTATTCGTTCCAACATTTCCTATGTGAGGGAACGTAAAATTTATAATTTGTCCTGCATAAGATGGATCAGAGATAATTTCTTGGTAACCAGTCAATGAAGTATTAAAACAAACTTCACCTGTCGCTTCTCCCTGATAACCAATCCCAGTTCCTCTAAATATCTTCTTGTTTTCAAGAACTAAAAGGCCTGTACTGATTTGTGAATTTTTTGAGTTAGATTTTTTTGCTTTTTTGATCAATTACAACTCATGAGTTAGAGGTTAATACAATAATTGCATTATTATCGCAACAGAGATGTATTATAAAATTGTAAAAAAACAATTTTTCTTTTGAAGAATTTTATCTTTCAAGTAGATTAAAAAATTATGGCATTAAAAGAAACTATCGAAACAGAATATAAAAACGCTTTAAAAGCTAAAGATAAAACTAAAATATCAACCTACAGGTTAATATTATCGTCTATCAAAGATTTAGACATTGTGAACAGGTCTGGCCCCAACAAAAAAGAGACTGACGATGAAGATATCAAAAAGCTTCTAAAAAAAATGGTTAAACAAAGAGCCGAATCGATTGAAATATATAAGAAAAATAACAGAACAGATCTTTTAGAAATTGAGCAAAATGAATATGAAATTCTTACTGCATTTTTGCCTAAACAACTTGGCGAAGAGGAAACTAAGAAAATATGTGCCGAGATAATTTTAAAACTTGGAGCAAACTCAGTTAAAGATATGGGCAAGGTAATGGGCGCACTTAAAAAAGATTATGCTGATGAAATTGACTTTGCAAAAGCAGGACCTTTAATTAAGGAATTATTAGGCAGTTAATGAAATACCCTAAAGAGTATTTGGACGAGATCAAGACAAGGCTAAAAGTTTCAACAGTTGTATCAAAGTCGGTAGCCCTAAAGAAAAGAGGGAAAGAATACGTAGGTTTATCTCCATTTAAAACAGAAAAAACTCCATCATTTACAGTTAATGATGAAAAAGAATTTTACCATTGCTTTGCAACATCTGAACATGGAAATATTTTTGATTTTGTAATGAAAACCCAAAATTTTAAATTTGGTGAAGCGGTTAAACACTTAGCTCAGTTAGCAGGCATGCAACCTTACATGTTTTCAAAACAAGATGAAGAAAGAGAAAAGAAATGGAAAGAGTATTTATCAATCTATAGTCAATATGTTGATTTTTATCACAGTGAGTTATTGAAAAATGAAAAACACTCGAATGCTAGAGAGTATTTAAAGAATAGATCATTAGGTAAAGAGGAAGTTAAAAAATTTAAAATTGGTTATATTGAAAAAAATCCAAATTTTTTTGACAAACTAAATAATGAATTTAGTGAACAAACTCTAGTAGAAAGTGGATTATTTTATTTAGATGAAAAGAAAAATACTTTTGTTGAAAGATTTAGAGGTAGATTAATTTTTCCAATTAATAATATTGCAGGTCAACCAATTGCTTTAGGTGGTAGAATAATAGAAAATTTAGATTACTTAGCAAAATATATTAATTCTCCTGAAACAAATTTTTTTAAAAAAGGTTCAAATTTGTATAATTTAGATTTAGCCAGAAAATTATCTAATAAACTAGATCATATTTATTTAGTTGAAGGCTATATGGATGTTGTAGGTTTAAGTAAAAATAGAATTGAAAATGTAGTTGCAAATCTTGGCACTTCATTAACTGATAAACAAATCTTAACTTTGAATCAATTTTTTGATGATATTATAATTTGTTTTGATGGTGATGAAAGTGGATATAAAGCTGCCTTAAGAGCTGCTGAAAATTCTATAAGAGAATTAAGACCTGAAAAACAAATATCATTTTTATTTTTACCAGATAAAGAAGATCCTGATAGTTATGTTAATAAAAATGGTAAAAACTATTTTGTCGATTTTACAAAACAAAGTAAACTTTCTATTCATCAATTTATTTTTAGCCATTATAAAAAACAAACGAAAAATGATCCATCTTCGATGGCAATATTTGAAAAAAAATTAAGATCTATAGCAAACACTATTAAGGATGATTTTATTAAAAAATATGTTCTTGAGTACTTCTTAGAGAAAATTGCAGAGTTAACACCTCATTCTAACCAAAATAAGAAAAAGTTTTATATCAAAAAAACAAAATCACTTGACTCAACCAAAAAATATTTTAACGAAAGCCAATCTATTTCAGGTGTTGAGTTAAAAGAATTCTCCTTACTATATCTGCTTATAAATAACTTATCTTTTTTTCAGACAAATATTCATTTAGTTGAAAATATTAAATTATTTTCAGACATAAATAAGCAAATATTAAATTCTATAATTGAAAGATTAAAGTCAGGTGAGCAAGTAAGCATCGAAAGTCTAAATTTGGATAAACAATTGTTAGATAAAATAAATAAGTTTGCTCCAATCAAATATATTCTTAAAAATAAACTCGATAATGATGACCAAGTCATTGAGCTACTCGATGATATTTCAAAAGATTTATTTAATTATGATCTAGAGTTTAGAATCCAAGAATTAGAATCGAAGTTTTCAAAAGATATGAGCGAAACAACATTTAACGAGCTAAAAGAGCTCAAAAATGAGAGAAAAATCAACTAATCTCGATAAATTAGCAATGGATTTTTGATAATTTGACATTATATAAGTCTTTCAAACTTAAATTGCTGTGGAAAGAATAATTACTAAATCATTTGCTAGATTAATGGGACGTGGAACTCATAGAGGTTTCATTACTCATGAAGAGTTGAGCAAATCTCTTGGAAAAAGAAATCTGTCAGATGAAAATTTATCACAAGCCTTTATTCATATTTTAGATGAAAATATAGCTTTAGTAGAAAAAAAATCTGACTTCAAAGTTTTAAGAAAAAAAGAAGGATCGTCTAAAGAAGAAGGCAAGACGATAGAGAAAAGTGATGATCCTATAAGAATGTACTTACGTGAAATGGGTGGTGTGGAGCTACTTTCAAGAGAAGGTGAGATTGCAATTGCTAAAAGAATTGAAGCCGGAAAAGATGTAATGCTGATCGCATTATCACAAAGTCCTATAACTGCTCAACAATTTTACGAATGGAATGAACAATTACAAAAAGATGAAATTCTAGTTAGAGAGATTATTGATATTGACACTAACTATATGGAAGATGAGTCAACTGGACCTAGCGCAAAACAAAAAAATGCAGGTGAAACAGATAAAGATGAAAACTCTAGCGATGGTGATGATGATGATTTTAATCCTACTCTTGCAGCTATGGAGACCGAGATAAAACCAAAAGTTTTAAAAACAGTCAACACGCTTACAAAAGAGTACTCAAAATTAATAAAATATCAAAAAGAAAAATTAGATTGTATTTTAAATTCACAAAATTTTTCTCCAGCAAAAGAGAAAGGATATAAAAAAATTGTAGATGATATTTTAGAGAATATTAAATCTCTTCAAATATCACCTTCAGTTTTAGAAGAGTTAGTCCAAAAACATTATGTTGAAAATAAAAAAATTATATCACTAGAAGGAAATCTTTTGAGGCTGGCAATGGACCATAACATTCAAAGAAATGAGTTTATCAAGTTTTACATAGGTAATGAAATAAATCCAAATCTTAAAAAATTTTTAGACACAAATTCAATTTGGAAACAATTTTTTTCAAAAAATAAAGAGGAATTTAAAAATATTAGAGAAAGATTAATTGAAATTAGCCATAAACTTGGAATTTCTGTAACAGATTTTAAAAAATTAGTTAGCCGTGTTCAAAAAGGTGAAAAAGAGTCTAGAATTGCTAAAAAAGAAATGGTTGAGGCTAATTTAAGATTAGTAATTTCGATAGCTAAAAAATATACTAATAGAGGTCTTCAGTTTTTAGATTTAATTCAAGAAGGAAATATTGGATTGATGAAAGCAGTAGATAAATTTGAGTATAGAAGAGGATATAAATTCTCTACCTATGCTACATGGTGGATAAGACAAGCAATTACTAGATCAATAGCTGACCAAGCTAGAACTATCAGAATTCCAGTTCATATGATTGAAACGATTAATAAAATCGTGAGAACACAAAGATTAATCTTAAGTGAATTTGGTAGAGAGGCAACTCCTGAAGAGTTGGCCCAAAAACTTAGAATGCCATTAGATAAAGTTAGAAAAGTATTAAAAATTTCTAAAGAACCTGTTTCACTTGAAAAACCAGTTGGTGATGAAGAAGATAGTAGTTTGGGAGATTTTATTGAAGACACTAAAGCACTAGCTCCACTTGAACAGGCAATTAAATCAAATTTAGGTGAGGCAACAACTAAAATTTTATCTACCCTAACTCCTAGAGAGGAGAGAGTTTTGAGAATGAGATTTGGTGTAGGTATGAATACTGATCATACCCTAGAGGAGGTTGGACTTCAATTCTCAGTGACTAGAGAACGAATTAGACAAATCGAAGCAAAAGCTCTTAGAAAACTAAAACACCCAAGCAGATCTAAACAACTTAAAAGTTTCTTAGAAAGTTAAATTTACTGGGCCGTTAGCTCAATAGTAGAGTACTGCATTGACATTGCAGGGGTAGTTGGAGCGTAACCAACACGGCCCACCATATAAAAATTATCTTTAATTGATAACTTGTAAAAAATGATATAGTTAAACTTAGTTTTGGGCCTGTAGCTCAGTTGGTTAGAGCAGTACACTCATAATGTATTGGTCCCAGGTTCGAGTCCTGGCGGGCCCACCAAATTCATTATTAGTTTTTTATAAAATCTTCTAGGGTTTTAAATAAAGTTTTTATATCACGATCGTTTGAGTTTAAAATTGAAGCAAACTCTTCTTTTTGTGTTCTTGCTAGGCTTAGACCCTCTATTATTAAGTCTCTGATTAATGGGTTATTAGGATTCTTTGTATAAATTCTCCAATCAATCTTTATTTCAGGTCTATTAGGTGTGCTAACTAGCACACTATTAACAATTGTATAATTTTTATTTATAATTTTCTCTCCCCTAACCTCAATTTTTGGATTAGTATATTCAGACAATCTGCTTGAAAAACTTTTTAAAAAATAATTTTCAAATAAACTGAAGTATAAATTTTTTTCATTTTCATTTAATTCTTTTCTAGCCGAACCAAGAGAGTAAAAACCTATTCCTCTTATATCTACAGTTTCCCTCGCTATAATTTTCAGTTGATTTATTTTTTTTTCCTTTGAAATATTTTTTGATAGAATTTCTGATGCTCTATTTACAGTAGATTGAACAAAGGCATTAGGTTCAATAGATTGGGCATTACCCAAACATAGAGTTAATAGTATTATAAATGTTAGTAATTTTTTCATATAGAACTTTTTAACAAATCTTTTTTATTTTAATATATCTTTGTTACTTGTTGTCTATCTCTTCCCAGTCTTCCTCATCTTGATATATAATTTCTACGCTTCCTCTTTGATTATTCTTAATTTTATTTTCTCTATCTTGTAAGTATAAACTTCTAAGAGAAGCATAGAAATCTATTGAATTTGTCTCTAGATTATCAAAGGACTCAAGATTTTCTGATCTAAAATTAATTCCACTTATAGCTTTTGATGCTACAAAAACACCTTCACTTAAAAATTCATTATTTCCATGAATTGAAGCATTATACCATGGATCACCACCAAGCACATTAGCAAAAGAACCAGCCGTGTCTCTAATTGTAGATGGTCCTAAAACTGGCAAAACTATATAGCATCCTGGACCTACACCCCAAGCACCTAAAGTTTGACCATAATCTTCTCTCTCATATTTTGGAAAACCCATTTTATTTGCAACATCAATGGTTCCTAGAAGTCCAACAGTGGTATTAACAACTAATCTTCCAGTATTTATAATTGCTGTCCTAACATCTCCTTGCAAAATATTGTTAGGTATTGTTATGAGGTTTGATAAATTTGTAACTGCATTTTTTGCACCTTTTTGAACTTGATCTGGTAAATTTCTGTATCCTTTAGCTATTGGTTTAATTATTGCTTTATCCAGGCCTTGGTTTAATGCAAAAGTTGCTCTATTCAGTTTTTCAAAACAATCTTTTATTTCTTTAGTATCTTCTTTATTACCTAACTTTAATTCACCATCTGAACTAGCGTATACATTAAATGCAAACAAAAAGATGCAAATTATGGCTATTGATGATTTTTTTAACATAGTAAGTTTATAATATATTAATTAACTTTTGTGAAATATCATTTATTTATAAAAAATGTCTATAAAGTGTTTATAAATAGTCAAAATTTATACCCAAATTGAGTATGCATACAATTTTAAATTATTCACCAAACTTTGATTCAAAAAAAAGGAAACCAAATCAAATCAAATTTATTATTATTCATTATACGGGAATGAAAAAAGAGTCAGATGCACTAGAAAGACTTACAAACATTAAATCAAAAGTAAGTAGTCATTATCTGATTAAAAATAATGGAGAAATAATTACTATGGTGCCAGATCTTTACGAGGCTTGGCATGCGGGAATGTCTTCATGGAAAAATTTTAATTCTCTAAATAAACACTCCATTGGAATTGAAATAAGTAACCCTGGCCATGAATATGATTATAAAACATTTTCTAAAAATCAGATCCAATCTTTAAAAAAATTATGCAAATTTTTGATAAAAAAATATAAGATTAATCAAAAAAATATTTTAGGACATTCTGATATTGCTCCTAATAGAAAAAAAGATCCTGGAGAAAAATTTCCGTGGGAATATCTGGCAAAATTTGGAATTGGTAAGTGGCATTCAATATTACAAAAAACACTTACTACAAATAGAAGAAAAAAAATTAATCTTATAGATAAAAAAAATTTTTTTATTAATCTATCAAAAATTGGTTATTTAACTAAAAACTCAACAAAATTAAAAAAGGATAAATTTTTAAGTCTTATTATTATTGCCTTTCAAAGAAGATTTAGACAAGAACTGATAAATGGTAAAATTGATCAAGAATGTCTAATTATAAGTCAAAATTTACTTAAAAATTGAATTTAAATTACTTGCAGTTTTATAGTTTAGTAATAAATTGTAAATGCCAGATAAATGACTTATCACTTTAATTCATTTTAAAGAGGAAAGTCCGGGCTCTACAAGGACACAGTGCCAGGTAATTCCTGGCAGGGGAGACCCTAGGGATAGTGCCACAGAAAATATACCGCCATAACATGGCAAGGGTGAAAAGGTGTGGTAAGAGCACACCGGTTCTATTGGTAACAATGAACGCTGGAAAACCCCACTGGGAGCAAGACTAAGTAGAGATGACATTGTTGAAAAACTAAAAGCCGTCCTTGGCTAGTCATCAGGGTTAGTTGCTTGAGCTTAAGAGTGATCTTAAGCCTAGACAAATGATAGGTTTAAATGACAGAACCCGGCTTATAGTTTATCTGGCAAACTTATTTACATATTAAATTTAATTCTGAACAAATGTTCTTGTTTTGATTCATTGTTGAGTCACATCTGTTCTTTTTCTTCATTTTTTCATTGAAATAAAACAACACTAAAAAGATGTAGTTAAAGAACTTTTGAGTTTAAAAAACCTTTGTATATAAAGAAAATTAATGAAGATTCAGAGTTTGACACCTAATTTAAATACCCATATATTCCCATATATTCCCAATTATGGAATTTATAAATTTAAAATTTTATGTTTTTATCTATTTACGAGAACAAATTGGACAAAAAAGGGAGAGTGTCTGTGCCTGCTAGTTTCAGGTCTCATTTGTCAAACTTAGGTTATAACGGTGTAATTTGTTATCCATCTTTTAATAATTATTCAATAGAAGCATGCTCTCAAGATAGAATTGAAAAAATCTCATCTGCAATAGACTCTTTAAACCCTTTTGAAGAAAAAAGAGATTATTTTGCTACATCAATACTAGCGGAAAGTACAAATTTACAGTTTGATAGTGAAGGTAGAATTTCACTTTCATCGAAATTATTAAAACATGCAAAAATAAAAAATAGCATGTTGTTTGTTGGTCAAGGTCAAACTTTTCAAATATGGGAACCAACAGCTTTTGAAAAATTTAAGACATCTGCAAGAAAAAAAGCAAATTTAAATCGAGCAAGTCTTAAATGGGAAAAACATTTTAACAATAACGAGGGGAAATAACAGATGACAATTAACTTTAAAGCACCAGAAATTAAAGAACTTCAACCACGACTTTTAGTAATGGGAGTTGGTGGAGCAGGTGGAAATGCTATAAACGAAATGATAGAAAATAATCTACAAGGAGTAGAATTTATTGCAGTTAATACTGATGCTCAAGATTTAAAGTTAAGTAAATGTAAAACAAGAATTCAAATTGGTTTAAATTTAACTAAAGGTTTGGGTGCTGGAGCAAAACTTGATATTGGTCAAGCAGCAGCTGATGAGTCATTAAATGAAATTGTAAATACACTTCAAGGTGCAAACATGGTTTTTATTGCAGCTGGTATGGGCGGAGGAACGGGCACTGGTGCTGCTCATGTCATCGCTAGAGCTGCAAAAGAATTAAATATTTTAACAGTAGGCGTTGTGACTCTTCCTTTTTTATATGAAGGCCCCTCTAGAATGAGAAGAGCACAACAAGGTTTAGAAGAATTAAGAAAACATGTTGATACAATTATTGTTATTCCAAATCAAAATTTGTTTAAAATAGCAAACGAGCAAACAACATTTGAAGACTCCTTTAATCTTTCAAATAATGTTTTGATGCATGGAGTGCAAAGTATAACTGATTTAATGGTGAGGCCTGGTTTAATAAATCTTGATTTTGCTGATGTAGAAACTGTTATGGCATCTATGGGTAAAGCCATGATGGGAACGGGAGAAGCTGAAGGAGAAGGTAGAGCACTTCAAGCTGCAGAGATGGCTATAAGCAATCCATTGATTGATGATTATACTTTGAAAGGTGCAAAAGGATTATTAGTAAACATTACCGGTGGGAAAGATCTTAAACTTTTTGAAGTCGATGAGGCTGTAAACAAAGTTAGAGCTGAAGTAGATCCAGAAGCTGAGCTAATTATTGGAGCAATTACTGATTCAGAACTTGATGGAAAAATGAGAGTTTCAATTGTTGCGACTTCTTTGGATGGTCAACAACCTGAGTCTAAATCAGTTGTAAATATGGTTCACCGAATTCAAAATCGTAATCCTGGTTACTCTGATTTTGCAAATATGGGTTCCTCTGCATCTTTTAATTTCTCTAGCACTGCGACAAGTAACCCAATTACACATGGTGCTAATGCTTTGAAGTTAGATAACGAAATTGTTCAAGAAGAACATCAAGAACAATTGAATTCTAATGTTACAAATGAAGAAGTAATTCAAAGTAGTGATACCCAAACTGAGAGTGTTGTTGAAGATACTTCTGTAAATGAGATGGAAAAATCGTTTACTCAAGAAGCAATAGAACCGTCAAATGAGCAAATAGTTAATGAGAATGTAGAAGAAGATGTTTCTAATGATCTAAAGGAATTTGGTGTAGATTCTGATGCACCAGATTTATTCAGTTCAGAAAGTGAAAACTCAACTTCTGAGGATTTATTATCTTCAAGTAATGAAGAAGAGGATGATCTTGAGATACCAGCATTCTTAAGAAGACAAAAAAATTAATGGTCTTCAAAGAAATAAATGGATGCCACCATAGTACCAGAAGTGCAAAAGCATTATCCAGTACTGCTAAAAGAAATTATTAGTATTATTTCCCCTCAATATGGTGGCACATTTATTGATTGTACTTTTGGACAAGGTGGTTATTCAAAAAAAATATTAGAGTTTGAAAATACAAAAGTAATAGCTTTAGATCGAGATATCGAAAGTGAAACAAAAGCTAATCAGATAAAAAATAAATTTGAAGACAGGTTCTTATTTAAAAATATTAAATTTAGTCAGCTAAATAATTTAAAACTTAAAAATGAGAATGTTAAAGGGGTAATATTTGATCTTGGTTATTCTTATGTTCAAATTAAAGATCCCAAAAAAGGTCTATCATTTGAATCAGATGGGAATTTAAATATGCAGATGGGTTTAAATAATTTTTCTGCTGAAGATGTAATTAATAAATTAGACGTTAAAGAACTAGATAAGATATTCAAGTTTTTTGGAGAAGAAAAAGAAAGTAAATTCATAGCAAGAAATATTGTCAAAGAAAGATCAAAAAAAAAATTAGATACTCAATCACTTGTTAAAATTATTGATAACACAAAAAGAAAAAAAAACTTTAAAGTTCATAGTGCCACGAAAGTTTTTCAAGCTTTAAGAATTTTTGTTAACAAAGAGATAAGCGAGTTAATTTTTGGACTAATTAATGCAACTAAAGTTTTAAAAAAAGATGGTGTATTAGCAGTGGTTACATTTCATTCACTAGAGGATAAAATTGTCAAATATTTTTTGAATAGTCTTTCTAAAAAAAAAAGTATATCAAGATATGCTCCTATTACTGAACAACCTGAAACATTATTAAAATTGAATGAAAAAAAAGCAATTGTGCCTTCTGATAAAGAAATAAGTGAAAATTTACCCTCAAGATCAGCAAAACTTAGATATGCAATAAAAAAAAGTGATTTTTATGATTTTAAGACTGATATTTTAGATCAATTCAGCAACTTGAT
>CACEFI010000002.1 GCA_902558795.1 uncultured Pelagibacteraceae bacterium
ATCGGTAACAGGAAGTCAAACCTCTAAAATTAAATCACACCATAATGTTGGAGGACTACCTAAAAAGATGAAACTAAAACTTGTAGAACCTTTGAAGTTTCTTTTTAAAGATGAAGTTAGAAAATTAGGTTTAGAATTAAATTTAAGCAAAGATATTATTTCAAGACATCCTTTTCCAGGACCTGGTTTAGCAATTAGAATGCCAGGCTTAATTACTAATGATAAAATAAAGATACTTAAAGAAGCTGATTATTATTTCATTCAAGCTCTAAAGGATCATGGTTTGTATCATAAGATTTGGCAAGCATATGCAGCTTTGTTACCAGTAAAAACTGTAGGTGTTATGGGAGATAATAGAACTTATGAATATTTATGTTTGTTAAGGGCAATTACTTCTGAAGATGGAATGACAGCTGATTTTTATGAGTTTAAAAAGTCTTTTATGGAAACAATTTCTAATCAAATAGTGAATAGCATAAGAGGTATTAATAGAGTTGTTTATGATATTACTTCAAAACCACCTAGCACTATTGAATTAGAGTAGTTTTAAACTATAAATTAATCATATGAAATATTTACACACAATGATCAGAGTTAAAGATATTGACGAATCTTTAAAATTTTTTTGTGAAGGACTAGGTTTAAAAGAAACAAGAAGAATGGAAAATGAAAAGGGAAGGTTTACTCTAGTCTTTCTTGCTGCTCCAAATGATGAAAAAGCAGAAATTGAATTAACATATAATTGGGATGGGGATGAACTAGGTGAGGGCTCAAGAAATTTTGGTCATCTTGCTTATCGCGTAGATAATATTTATGAAACTTGTCAAAGACTAATGGATATGGGCTATACCATTAACAGACCACCACGAGATGGGCATATGGCATTTGTTAGGTCTCCAGACAAAATTTCAATTGAAATACTTCAAGAAGGAAATTTAGAGCCAAAAGAACCATGGGCTTCGATGGAAAATACCGGCTCTTGGTAAGTCGATGAAAAAGAAAATATTAGACATTATTAAAAAAAAAAATAAATCAAAGATTGTTAGTTTAACCGCTTATTCCAAAAATGTTGCTTCAATCTTGGATAACTTCTGCGATATAATTTTGGTAGGAGATTCACTTGGTTCAGTTTTATATAATTATAAGTCTACAAGAGAAGTAAGCTTAAAGACAATGATAGAACATTCTAAAAGTGTAAGAATGGGAATTAAGAAAAGCTTAATGGTTGTTGATATGCCACACAACACCTATAGAAATACTAAAGAAGCTCTTAAAAATGCAAAAAAAATAATCTCAAATACAAAGTGTGATGCAGTTAAACTAGAAGGTGGAAAAAAAATTCATAAGATTATTAAACTTTTAACTAAAAATAATATTCCAGTAATGGGTCATTTAGGATTACTACCTCAATCTGATAAAACTTTTAAATTTAAGGGAAAAAAAATTTCAGAGAGAAAAAATATATTAAGAGATGCTGAATTATTGCAATCAGCAGGAGTTTTTTCAATTGTGCTAGAGTGTGTTGAGACATCGTTATCTAAAATAGTTACAAAAAAAGTTAACATTCCTACTATCGGGATTGGTGCATCAAATAATTGTGACGGACAAATTTTGGTATTTGATGATTTGATAGGTCTTAATCCAATTAATGTGAGATTTGTTAAAAAATATTCAAATATTAGAAAAGAAATTACAAAAGCTGTAGTAAGTTATGCAAGAGATGTTCGAAAAAAGAAATTTCCGTCAAAAAAACACTCATATTAATTAAAAATATTTAATAAATTCCTCATTAATTTTAAGTATTTCTAAATCAACTAGTCCACCAATTATTAACTGTAATCCGACTATTAAAATAAAGATTAGCCCTACATAAGCAATCCAGATATGTTTTTGAATAAAGTTTGCCATGTAAGTCGCTAAGGCTCCTGTGAGAACTACTGATAAAATAAGGCCAAAAATCATAAACCCAAAATAACCTTTGGCGGCACCTACTACTCCAATTACATTATCAAAACTAATCATGATATCTGCAAATAAAACTTTTCCAATGCTACTAATGTAAGAGGGCTCTTTTCCTTTTTTTGTAATAGGTTTTACTTTTTTAATATCTAATAAATCTTTCCTTAAATCATTTACAATCCAAATTAACAACAAACCACCTAAAATCTTTATAAAATAAAATTCAAATAAATAAGTCGCAAAAACTGCAAAAAAAATTTTAAAAACAAAGGCTCCTATTACACCCCAAAGAATTATTTGTTTTCTATTTTTTGGTACAAAGTTTGAAGCAATTGATCCAACAATCACAGCGTTATCTGCAGTTAAAATAATTGTGATAAAAATTATATTGGTTAAAATTATGAGTTCTTCAATCAAGATGGATTAATAATATTTCAAGTTTTTAAATAATTCAACAAATACCAATTCAAAAAAAAAGGCGGTCAAGTTAATGACCGCCTTATTAAAGTTGACAATATTTTATCTTTCAGACCAAGTAGGCATAGGATATTTTAGTTCACAAGCTGCTAACTCAAATGGATATACTGTACAGTATTTTCCATTTTGAACCTGCATCAAAATACCTCTTGTCTTTTCATTCTGACCATCTGCACCAAATTTAATTCCTCTGTAAGGAACAATTAAAGACTCTGATGACATGTCTAGATTTACCAATGCTTGTCTAATTTTTTCAGGGTCAGTTGAACCTGCATTATTAATTGCATTAGCTAAAGCCATGAATCCAGTAAATGCTCTAGCAGGTACGTCTGAAAGATCTCTTCCACCTGAGTGAGTTTTAAAGATATCATTTACAGTTCCAATCATAGGAATAGTAGTTGCTAAGTCAGTATTAAATGGTGATCTAGTAATCACACCTTCTGCTTTGCTTCCCATAGTAGCTATAAACTTAGGATCTGTATAACCAGCATTTTGAGCAACTAAAAGCTTAGGATTATAATCTAGTTCTTTTGCAGTATTTAAGAATAAATAAGCATCAGCTGTGTAAGATGAAGGCAATAACACATCTGGGTTTTTTGCTTTCAATCTTTGTACTTCAGAACTTAGAGTAGTTGTTTTTGCTTTGTAGCTTATTTTTTCAACAACTTTATATCCTTGATCTTTAGCCATTTTATCTTGAGTGCCACCACTATCTGCTCCCCATAGAGTGTCTTCATGAATAATACCAAGAGTATTTAATTTATTATTATTTTTCTTATTAAAGTCATTCATAAACTCAAACATTAATTGAGTAAATTCACCATCATGAGGTGTAACTCTAAAGAAATATTTAAATCCTCTTGTAGTTAATTTTGGAGATGTTGACTCTCCGTTAACCCAAGGTATTCCTGCTCTTTCAGAAACTTGACTAGCTGCACCTGTTACAGACGAGTAGTAAGCTCCAAACATTGCATGAACTTTATCAGAGTTAAGCATTTTTTCTGTTTCACCAACACCAACATCTGGTTTTCCACCATGGTCACCAACAACTATTGATATTTTTCCACCGCCTAAACCTTTTAAACCAGCATCTTTTGCTAGTGGCATACCTGCAATATTGTGACTATTGTTAATAATATCTAAAGCGGTTTTTACAGCTGCAACTGCATCCTTACCAACTTGAGCAACAGGACCAGTTAATGGATATAGTACTCCAATTTTAACATCTTCTGCATAACTGATAACAGGTGCAAAAACTAATGATAAAAAAGTGAATACTGTAAGAACTAATTTTTTCATTTATTTCCCCTCGTATTTGTTTTTTAAAATAACATTTTAATACTATATGAGATTTCAATTCAATGATTTACTTTTTAAAAATCAAATTAAGAATTATTATAATTTAGATATGTTTATTTAATACATAATTAACTATATATAGATTATTAAATACTGAAATGACTTCTGAAATTATTCTTCAAGCGATAGTAACTGGATTAATGATGGGCTTGATCTATGCATTAATTGCAGCAGGTTTAAGTTTAATTTTTGGATTAATGGAAATAGTTAATTTTGCTCATGGCGAGCATTTAATGTTATCTATGTTTTCATCTTTTTGGCTTTGGTCATTATTTGGTTTAGATCCACTTTTTTCTATACCTATAACTATTTTGTTAATGGCTTTTTGTGGTGTGCTCACACACTATTTTTTAATTCGATATATTTTAAAAGCTAAGATGTTAATTCAAATTTGTGCAACTTTTGGATTATCAATTTTTATTAGATCAATTGCACAATTATTATGGACACCTGATTTTAGAAATGTTGATAAACCTTTGTTAGAAGGTCGAATAGAATTAGGTTCAGTTTTTATTGGACAACCTCAACTTTATGCAAGTCTTGTTTGTTTAATAGCTTTTGTAGGATTGTATTTATTTGTTACCAAAACAGAAACTGGATTAGCTTTGCAAGCAACTGCTCAAGACAGACATGCGGCAGAAGTCTTAGGCATTCCATCAAACAAAATGTTTGCAATTGGATGGGCAATTGGACTTGGTTGTGTAGGTGTTGCAGGAGGAATGATGGCTAACTATTTTTTTATCTTTACTGATGTAGGTATTAATTTCGCTTTATTTGCATTCGTTGCTGTCGCGCTTGGAGGATTTGGAAGTATCATAGGATGTTTGTATGCTGGAATAATAATAGGGTTAGTGGAGTCTTTGGGTGGACTTCTTATAGATCCATCATTTAAACTTTTATATGTTTTTGTAATTTATTTATTGGTTGTAATTTATAAACCACAAGGTTTGTTTGGTAGGTATTGATGGATAAATTAATAGCTGCAAAATCCGAGCCACTTTGGAACACGAATAATAAAGTTATATCTGTAATTGTTGGTTTGGTTATTCTTTTATTTGCTTTACCATTAGTTGGCTTAAATTCTTTTTATCTTCACTTATTCATAATGATTTTTATGCATGCAGTCATGGCTCAATCGTGGAATGTTATAGCAGGTTTTTCTGGCCAAATTAGCTTAGGTCATGGAGCATTCTTTGGTATCGGTGCCTACGCAACCTCATTTTTTTATATGGAATATGGGATAACACCCTGGATAAGTATTTTCTTTGGAATGTTTGTCTCAGGAATTTTTGCAGTTTTAATTGGTATCCCGATGTTAAGATTAAGTGGTCACTATTTTGCAATCGCAACATTGTTAATCGGTATAAGTTTTCAAGTAGTTTTTCAAAGATGGGATTTGGTAGGTGCTGCCTCTGGCTTGTGGGTTACGATGACACCAGAAGACTCTTGGACAGCTCTTCAATTTCACAGCAGTAAGGTTCCTTATTATTATATTTTTTTAGTTTTTTTCTTAGTTTCTTTTTTTGCAGTATGGGTTTTAAGCAGATCTAAATTAGGTTACCGACTAAGAGCAGTGAGAGATGATCCGCAAGCAGCTTTGAGTTTGTGTATTAACGTTTCAAATTATAAAATTATAGCTTATGTCATATCAGCAATGATCATGGCACCAATGGGAAGTTTGTTTGCACAATATATTTTAATCATTGATCCTGATAGAGTTTTTAATATTGAGATTTCAATTATAGTTTTATTAATTACAGTTCTAGGTGGAATAGGAAATGTTTGGGGTCCAATTATTGGCGCATCTATTCTTATACCAATTTCTGAATATTCAAGAATTTACTTAGGAGGCACAGGTGGTGCGGTTGACTTAATTTTATATGGATTAATTTTAATGATCATTTGTGTGTTTAGACCTAATGGACTTATTTCTTTTATTCCAAAAGATATTTTAGAAAGAAAGAAACAAAGATGAAAATATTATCAGTAGAAAATTTGAGTAGATCTTTTGGAGGAATCAAAGCAAATGATGATATTTCTTTTAATGTAGATCAAGGAAGTATACTTGGAATTATTGGTCCTAATGGCGCAGGTAAATCAACCTTATTTGATTTAATTACAGGTTACACAAAAGCAGATAGAGGAAAGGTAGAATTTTTTGAAAAAAATATTTTTGGCTTAAGTCCAGATAAAATTAGCAATTTAGGTGTGGGTAGAACTTTTCAAAAACTCAAACCTTTCGCAGATCAAACTTTACTCGAAAATGTTATGATTGGAGCATTTGTTAAAGAGCAGAATATAAAAAAAGCTAGAGACAAGGCTCTTGAGATAATTGACTTTGTAGATTTAATTGAAAAAAGACATCATTTTGCAAAAGAGCTATCTACTGGACAAAGGAAAAGACTCGAGATGGCAAGAGCAATGGCAATAGAACCTAAGTTACTTTTAATGGATGAAGTAACAGGTGGAGTTGATCAAAAAACAATTCCTGGATTGGTTGAACTTATAAAAAAACTTAAAAAAACTGGAGTAACCATAATTACCATTGAGCATAATATTAATATAATCATGGAAATTTCTGATAATGTTTTAGCCTTGGATCAAGGTAAAAGTATTGCTTTTGGACCTCCAAAGGAAATTCAAAAAAATAAAGAAGTAATAGACTCTTACTTAGGAACTTTCGATGCTGCTTGATATAAAAAATATTGATGTTTTGTATGATGATTTCCAAGTTATTTGGGACGTTTCAATTAATGTAGATAAAGCAGAAATGGTTGCTCTACTTGGTCCTAATGGTTCTGGTAAAAGCACTATTTTAAATACTATTAGTAATTTAGTTGAACACACAAATGGTACAATTAGTTTCGAAAATAATTTAATCTCTAACATTCCAACTTACAGAAGAACTGAATTGGGCATCTCACACGTGCTTGAAAGAAGAAGAGTTTTTCCACATTTAACAGTAAAACAAAATTTATTACTAGGTGCTTGGCATCCAAAAGCGAAAGATGAATTATCTAATTCGTTAGAAAAAATATATAAAATTTTTCCAAAATTAGAAACAAGATCAAATCAACTTGCTAAAACAATGTCTGGAGGTGAACAACAAATGCTTGCAATTGCAAGAGGCATGATGGGACTTCCAAAATTATTAATGGTTGATGAACCTTTTTTAGGTTTATCACCTATGGTTATGAAAGATTTGATAAACATATTTAAAAATATTGTTAAAGAAGGGATTTCAATTCTCTTTGTAGAACAAAATGTGAGACTTGCACTTAGTATGGCTGACAGAGGCTATGTATTAGAAAGTGGAAGATTAGTTATCAATGGAAAATCTGAAGAGCTTATTGATAATGACAAAGTAACAAAAGTTTTTTTAGGGAATTAATTAAAGAGCAGCTAAATCGTTATTTAATTTATCTGTTATAAGCATTTTTCCAGGGCTATGCGTAATACAAAAATCTGGCTTTGAATTTTCTAAAACTGATTGCGGAGTCACACCACAAGCCCAAAAAACTGGTATCTCATTATTTTTAAATGCTCTTGGAGCATCTCCATACTCAGGTTTCATTATATCTTTAATTCCAATTTCAGATGGATCCCCTAAATGGATAGGTGCGCCATGAACTGCTGGAAATCTAGAACTTATTTGTATTGATCTAATAGCATCTTTTGAATTTAGTGGTCTCATTGATACTACAAGTTTTCCAGAAAATTGTCCTGCAGGCTCACAATCAATTGATGTTCGATACATTGGAACAATAGTATTATTTTCTATATGTTGAATTGGTATACCAGCTTCAATTAAAGGAAGTTCAAATGACATAGAGCAACCTAAAACAAAAGTTGTTAAATCATCATTCCAATATTTTTTAATATCATATGGTTCATCAATAAGTTTACCTTTTTCCCAAATTCTGTATTGAGGAACATCTGTTCGAATATCAATATCTCCCAAATCTTTTAATGATGGATCTCCTTTAGTTCCAAAACCAATTAGAGGACAAGGTTTTGGATTTTTTTGGCAAAAAGATGCAAAATCCATTGCATACTTACTTGGGAGAATACAAAGATTTCCTTGAACATATTTGTTCGCAGATCCTGCGGTTTGCTCAGTATATTTATTTGCTCTTATAACTTTTCTTGCTTCAATTGGATCTTGGATATCAAGCATATAAACTAATATTTAGACTGTTTTGTACCAGCAATAATTTCTTTTAGTTCATTATACTCTTCGCAATTACAACTTTCTAATACTTTTAATCTTTCTTTTGCAAGATCAATTCTATTTGTTGCAACATAAAGTTCACCTAAGTACTCGTTTATTCCTTTATGATTAGGATCAATTTCTAGACCAAGTAAATAGTATTTTTCACCATTTTCATAATCACCAAGTTTCCTAGTTGTAAAACCAAGATAATTTAATGTATCAGCCTGCAAAGGTTTTTTTTTATTAGATTTAATTAAAAGTTTTTGAGCTTTTTCGTATCTTTTTTTTGCTTTTTCTAATTTTCCTTTTTTTTCATACTTTTTTGCAAATTTAATAGCTTCAACAGCTTTTGAATAATCTGTTTTAACTTTTGCTGGTTTAGGATCTGATCCAGCTGCATAAGAATAGGTTGTAAATAATAATAGAATTACTACAGCAAATAAATTTTTTTTCATTAGATAAACTTCTCCATTAAATTTAAAGGTTTTAATTTAAGTCCATTTTCTAGCAAATTATCTTTTATTGATTTTGCAGTCGCTAATGAACTTTCATTATCTCCATGTATGCATACAGAGTCTATTTCACAAGGGATTTGCTTTCCACTGTGACAATTAAGTGACTGATTTTTTACCATATTTAACACATGTTTTTTTGCTTCCTCTGGATCAGTAATTAATGCGTGTGCTTTTTTTCTAGAAACTAGATTTCCGTCATCTTCATAGTTTCTGTCTGCAAAAATTTCACATGCAATTTTCATATTAAGTTTTTTTGCAGCTATCTCCATTTTTGACCCCGTTGGAACTAAATATATCAAATCTTTGCTAATTTCATTTATCACCTCAGCAAGTGTAGTTGCTAATTCAATATCTTCACAAGCCATATTATTAAGTGCTCCATGAGGTTTTATATGAGTAACTTTTTCATCGTAATTATCAGCGATTTTTTGCAATATTTCATACTGATCAATTATTAATTTTCTAACTTCACCAGAAGATAAATTCATTCTTTGTCTTCCAAAATTTTCAGGATCATTAAAAGATGGATGCGCCCCAATACTCACACCATTTTTTTTTGATATCTGAACTACTTGGTTCATCGATTCATCATCACCAGCATGGAATCCACAAGCAACATTAGCTGAATTTACTATTTCAAGTAAATCTGGATCATACTTATTAGAATGATGTTTAGATTTTTCACCTAAATCACAATTTATATTAATTTCCATAGTCCTAAATGTTGAAGTATAACATGGCATGATAAAAAATATATTAAATCTTGGTGACGCAGCTCTTTACTGTGATTTTGGATCAGACGTTAATAAAAAGATTAATTCTGAAGTAATTAAGTATTTTAATACTATAAAAGAACAAAACATTACTGGAATTAACAATCTTACACCATCATATAATAAATTAATTATTTCTTACGATCTTAAAGTAACAAATTATAAAGAAATTAAAGACAAAATTGAAAAACTTAATGTTGCTGAAGCACTAAAGACTAATAATAAAAAGATCGAAATTCCTGTGTGTTGCGATCCCTCATTTTCATTAGATATGGAAAGATTGGAAAATAAATTAAATTTAACTAAAGAAAAAATTTTAGAGAATTTTTTTAACAAAGAATTCTTTTGTTATATGACGGGATTTATTGCTGGTATGCCTTTTTTAGGTGATTTGGATGAAAACATGAGGGTACAACGCTTAGAAACTCCAAGAGTAAAAGTACCAAAAGGATCTGTTGGTATAACTGAACAGTTTGCTGATATTTACACATTTGAAAGTCCTGGTGGATGGAATATTATTGGAAATACACCTCTTGAGGTTTTTGATAGTTCCAAAGAAATAGATCCAAATTTAATAAATCCAGGTGACACAATTAAATTTAAACAAATTTCACTAGAGGAATACAAAAATTATAATGAGTAAGAATTATTTTGAAATCATCAGAGCTGGTGTAAATACAACCTTTCAAGACAAAGGTAGAAATAATTTATATCATATAGGTATTCCATTTAGTGGAGCGATGGACAACAGAAATTACTTGTTAGCTAACAAGTTAGTAGGGAATAAATTAGATTTACCAGTCATTGAATTTGCTTATCAAGGTCCATTATTAAAGTTTTATGGTGATAAAATTAACATAGTTATTACTGGAGATGTTGTTTTTAAGATAAAACAAAATGACAAAGAAATTGATGGAAATTGTTATGAAACTTACGAATTAAAAGATAAGGACGAGATTAATATTTTATCAACAAATAAATCTGTTTATGGCTATTTAGCAATTTCAGGCAAATTTGATTTAAAATTACAATGGGGTAGTTGTTCAATTAATACAAAAGCAAATATTGGTTCTAACGATGGCAAAAAATTAGCAAATGAACAGATAATTAATATTTCTGGGATTAATGAAAATATAAATAAAAAGAAAATTAATTACCAAAATTCAAAAATAGAAAATATTAGAGTAATGAAAGGAACTAATTTTGATTATTTTTCAGATGAAGGAAAAAAAGATTTCTTAGAAAAAGAATTTACAGTTTCAAAACTGTCTGACAGAATGGGAATGAGGTTGGAAGGCCCAGAAATAGAAAATATTGTGAATACTAATATTAAATCTGAGGGTTTGTTAAAAGGGGTTATCCAGGTTCCCGCGGATGGTAATCCCATTATAATGCTATCTGATCATGGAACAATTGGTGGGTATCCTAAAATTGCAGTTGTTGCCAGTGTTGATTATGACAGATTAGTTCAAATCTCACCTGGATCCAAAATAAAGTTCAAAGAGATTGAATTATCTGATGCAGAAACTTTGTTTAAGTTGTATGAGATGGAAACACAAAATTTACTCTCACAAATTTAATGAACATAATCACAAAACTTCCAGGACCTTTGCTAATATTTCTTGGCGCATTTAGTTTAAGTTTTGGAGGGCTATTGGTAAAATCTTTTGAAGGATCAACCCTATGGCAAATATTGTTTTGGAGATCTTTATTTTTTTCATTAACGGTTTTAACTTTTTTAATCATCAGCTATAGAAAAAAAACTTTCAAAGCATTTAAAGACTCTGGGCTTCCTGGCTTTATAGGTGGAATTATTTTATCGATTGGTTTTTGTGGGTATGTTTTCGCGATGTACAAAACTACAGTTGCTAACACCAATTTTATTATATCTCTTCAAATTTTATTTTTAGCCATATTTGGATACTTCTTTTTAAAAGAAAAAATTTCTGCAATAACTTTAGCCTCCATTATTCTTGCTTTAACAGGAGTATTGTTAATGGTTGGAAACTCTTTAACACTTGGAGAATTGTCTGGAAATTTAGCTGCATTTACAATGCCAATTACTTTTGCAATCTTAATAATTATTGTTAGAAAATTTCCAACTGTAGACATGGTTCCCGCACAATTTTATGCTGGGATATGTTCTTGCTTGGTAGGCTATTTCTTATCAACAAAGATTATGATTTCACCTCATGATATTTTTTTTGGATTTTTAGCTGGATGTTTACAAGTTGGCTTAGGTTTTATTTTTATTACAACTGGTGCAAGAACAACACCTTCTGCAATGGTTGGAATAATTATGTTATCTGAGTCTGTTCTTGGTCCTCTATGGGCATTTTTATTTGTAAGTGAAAGACCTTCGATGTATGGATTAATTGGAGGAGCAATAATTCTTTTTGCTGTATTAATTCAGTTTTATTCATTGTTAATTAAGAATAAAAAAAGCATTTCTCATTGACCATTTTTAAATAATTGGTAAGTTACTTTTAACGGGAGAGACTACAAATTAGTAGCACCGAAGGAGCAACCGCCCAGGAAACTCTCAGGTAAAAAGGACCGTAATATATTAACTCTGGAAAGAGATTAAGTTCTCGCCGAAGGAGCAAAACTCTCAGGCAAATATACAGATGGGTACTAAAGAGTTAATATGGAAATAAAGAAAACATCTTTAAATAAACTTCACCAAGACAATAACGCTAAGTTTGTTGAGTTTGCCGGATATGAAATGCCCATACAGTACAGCAAAGGTATTATTGAAGAACATAAATTCACAAGATCGCATTCTGGAATATTTGATGTGTCACATATGGGTCAGTTATTTATATATGGCGATGAAACTTTAACAGAAGAATTAGAAAAAATTTTTCCATTAGATTTAAAAAATCTAAAACAAAACTGCTCTAAATATAGTTTTTTAATGAATGAGGATGCGGGAATTTATGATGATTTAATCATTACTAAAATAAAGGAAGGGTATTTAATTATCTTAAATGCTGCATGCAAAGATAAAGATTTTGAGATTTTATTTAATTTACTAGGTTCAAAATTTAAAATGAATTTAGATAACAAAAGATCTTTAATAGCAATTCAAGGACCTAAGTCTGTTGAAATTTTAAACTCAATTATAAGTGGGGTTGATAATCTAAATTTTATGACTGGAAATTGGTTCGATTCTGATAATCAAAAATTATTTGTCACAAGATCAGGTTATACAGGGGAAGATGGATTTGAAATTTCAATATCTAATGAAAAAGCTGAAAAATTCGTTGAAAATTTAATAAAAAAGGGAGCACAACTTATAGGACTTGGGGCAAGAGATACCTTGAGATTAGAAGCTGGATTATGTTTATATGGTCACGAATTAGATATAAATAAAACACCAGTTGAAGCAAACCTTAGATGGGCAATCTCAAAATCTAGATTATCAAGTGGAGGTTTTATTGGATCGAAAAAAATTATGAACCAAATGCAAGATGGAGCAAGCCAAATAAGAGTAGGGATTAAACCCGAAGGTAGATTGATTGCTAGAGAAAAAACTAAAATATTTGATGATACAGATACACAAATCGGTGAGATAACTAGTGGCACGTTTGGACCAAGTGTAAATGGTCCTATAGCGATGGGTTATGTTAATAAAGAGTTTTCAAAAGTTGATACTAAAATTTTGCTTGAGGTAAGAGGAAAAAAACATCCAGCAAATGTTTGTGCATTACCATTTTATAAAAAAAATTATGTGAAAGGAGTAAATTAATGAGTGAAGTAAAATTTTCAAAAGAACATGAGTGGATTACTTTAGAGGGAGATGTAGCTACCATAGGAATTACAAAACATGCAACAGAAATGCTTGGAGACATAGTTTTTGCAGAACTTCCTGAAAAAGGATCTAATGTTGAAAAAGATGGTACTGCAGGAGTAGTAGAGTCCACGAAAGCTGCTAGTGATGTTTATACTCCAGTTAGTGGTGAGGTAGTAGATACAAACCAAACTATTGTAGATGATCCTTCTAAAATTAATGAAGATCCAGAGGGTTCAGCATGGTTTTTTAAACTTAAAATGAAAGATCAATCTGAAATGGATAGTCTTATGAACAAAGAAGAATACGATAAATTTGCAAAGGAGAGTGCTAACTAATGTTACATAATTCTCAAAAAGATTTTTTAAAAAGGCACATTGGACCTTCAGATGAAGATCAAAATAAAATGCTTGAGGAACTTAATTACAAATCACTAGATGATTTAATTAAAAGCACAGTTCCAGAAAAAATCCAATTGAAAGATGAATTAAATATTGGTGAATCTAATTCAGAATATGAAGCATTAAGAAAATTAAAAGCAATTTCAAAAAAAAATCAAATTTATTCTAACTTTATAGGAATGGGTTATTATGGCACCTATACGCCATATGTAATTCTAAGAAATATTTTAGAAAATCCAGGTTGGTACACTTCTTATACACCTTATCAACCCGAGGTAGCTCAAGGAAGATTAGAAATGCTTCTTAATTTCCAACAAATGATAGTTGATTTTACAGGAATGGATATCGCAAATGCATCTTTATTAGATGAAGGAACAGCAGCTGCAGAAGCAATGGGGTTAAGTCATAGATTAAATAAGAAAGATAGCAATTTAGTTTTTGTCTCAAAAAATTGTCACCCACAAACAATAGATGTAATCCAAACAAGAGCAGAACCAATGGGATTAAAAGTACTTGTCGGAAATGAAGATGAAGTATTAGATCAATTAAAGGAAGATTTAGTTTGTGGTATATTGCAATATCCTGGAACATTAGGAGATATAAAAGATCCTAGTGAAGCAATTAGTAAAATTCATAAAAAAAATGGTAAAGCAATATTAGCTTGTGATTTGTTAGCTCTTGCTAAGTTAAAAACTCCAAGAGAACTAGGAGCAGATATTGCTGTAGGAAGTTCTCAAAGATTTGGAATTCCAATGGGTTACGGTGGACCTCATGCAGCCTTCTTTGCAACTAAGGATGAATACAAAAGATCTATGCCAGGAAGAATTGTCGGGGTATCTGTTGATAGACATGGAAACAAAGCATACAGATTATCATTACAAACTAGGGAACAACATATAAGAAGAGATAAAGCTACAAGTAATATTTGTACCGCCCAAGCTTTGTTAGCAATTGTTTCAGCTGCATATGCCATTTACCACGGCCCAGAAGGTATTAAAACTATTGCAGAAAGAGTTTCTCAATTAGCTAAAAATTTTGCAGATAAATTGAAACAATCTGGATATGAAATTTATTCAGATCATTTCTTTGATACAGTTACAATTGTAACAAAAGATAAAACTGATCAAATTTATAAAAATGCTTTGGATCAAAAGGTAAACATTAGAAGAGTAAATTCTGAAATGTTAGCAGTTTCTTTTGATGAAAAGAAAAATGTTTATAGAGTAAATCAATTGTTGAAAATTTTTAATGCAGCTGAATCGATTAAAAAAGAAGACCCAACAGTAAGTTTACCTAATTTACCTAAAAAATTATTAAGAACTTCAAAATATTTAGAACATCCTATTTTTAATTCATATCACTCAGAAACTGAGATGCTTAGATATTTAAAAAAGTTAGAAGATAAAGATATAGCTTTAAATAGAACTATGATTGCACTTGGTTCATGTACTATGAAATTAAACGCTACTGCAGAAATGATACCTATTTCGTGGAGAGAATTAGCAGAGCCTCATCCATTTGTACCTATTGAGCAGATGGAAGGATATAGAGATTTATTCACTGATCTTAAAAATTGGCTGAGATCAATTACTGGTTTTTCTGGTGTTTCGCTTCAACCAAATGCAGGCGCCCAAGGCGAATATGCAGGATTAATGGTTATTAGAAAATATCATTTAGATAGAGGTGAGGAAAACAGAAATATATGTTTAATACCTAGCTCAGCACATGGAACCAATCCTGCTAGTGCACAAATGGTAGGAATGAAAGTTGTTGTTGTTAATTGTGACAAAGAAGGAAATGTTGATTTTGAAGATTTAAAGAAAAAAGCAGAAATGCATTCTGAAAATCTTGGAGCATTAATGGTCACTTATCCGTCTACTCACGGAGTATTTGAGGAAAAAATTACAGATATATGTGAGTTAATTCATAAACACGGTGGCCAAGTTTATATGGATGGTGCAAATTTAAACGCACTTGTTGGTATAGCAAGACCTGGAAATTTTGGTCCAGATGTTTGTCACATAAACTTACACAAAACATTCTGTATTCCACATGGTGGTGGAGGACCAGGAATGGGTCCAATTGCCTGTAAAAGACATTTACAAGTTTATTTGCCTAATCATCCAGTTGTTAAGGACTGTGGACCTGCTACAGGAATAGGAGCAGTTTCAGCAGCACCTTGGGGAAGTTCAAGTATTTTATCAATTTCTTGGATGTATATTAAAATGATGGGTTCTGAAGGTTTAAAATTAGCTACTCAAATTGCAATACTAAATGCAAATTATATAGCTCATAGACTTAAAGATCATTACCCAATTCTTTATAAAGGTTCAAACGGTAATGTAGCTCATGAATGTATTATTGATATTCGATCTATTAAAACTGAAACAGGGATTACTGAAGAAGATATAGCTAAAAGATTGATCGATTATGGTTTTCACGCACCAACAATGTCATGGCCAGTAGCAGGCACAATGATGATTGAACCAACTGAAAGTGAAAGCTTGTCCGAACTAGATAGATTTTGTGATACTTTGATTAGCATTAAATCAGAAATAGATATGATCAAATCAGGAAAATTTGATAAAGTCGATAATCCAATTAAAAATGCACCTCATACAGATATTGAATTAGCTTCAGATGAATGGAATCATAAATATTCAAGAGAGCAAGCTGCATATCCAGCAAAATTCTTAAAAGCAAATAAATTTTGGCCTCCAGTTGCAAGAGTTGACAACGTATATGGAGATAAAAATATTTTTTGTACTTGTCCAAGCATGGATGAGTTTAAAGAAGATGCGGCATAATAATTAATGAGAATTGCTGTTGTTGGCTCAGGCATTTCTGGATTAAGTGCAGCTTATTATTTATCTAAAAAACACCATGTAGATCTTTTTGAGCGAGAGGATCATTTTGGTGGACATTCTCATACAATAGATTTGTTTTTTGATGAAAAAAAAGTTTCAGTAGATATTGGGTTTATTGTTTTTAATTTCCAAACGTATCCAAATTTAATTAATTTTTTTAAGGAAAATGATATTCAAATTGAAAAAAGTAATATGTCTTTTTCAGTTTCAGTAGATAATACAAAATTTGAATATTGTGGAAAAGGGTTGAGTGGAATTTTCTCTAATAAATCAAATTTGTTTAACATAGAGTTTTTAAAAATGTTTTTTGATATAATTAAATTTTATAAAAAAAGTGATCAAGTAAATGTATCAAATGATAAAATTACTTTAGGTGAATATTTAAAAATTAATAAATTATCAAAAACATTTGTTGATTATCATATAATACCAATGGTATCTGCAATTTGGTCTATGCCTCCTTATGAAGCGAGCAAGATGCCAATTAGTTTCTTTCTTAGATTTTTCCAAAATCATGGTTTGTTTAAATTGAAAAATAGACCGCAGTGGTACACAGTAACCAATAGAAGCAGAACTTATGTTAGTAAAATACTTTCTCAAATAAGTGGTGAACATTATAAAAACTATAAAGTTACAAAAATAAAAAGAAAATCATCAGGATTAGACCTATACTATGGTGGAGAAAGCGAATTTTTTGATTATGATAAAGTAGTTTTGGCAACACATGCTGATGAAGCCTTAAAGTTAATTGAAAATCCAACTGATGATGAGAAAAATATTCTTTCAAATTTTAGTTATAAAGAAAATATAGCCTATATACACACAGACCAGCAGGCTATGCCAAAAAATAAAAAAGCTTGGTCTTCTTGGAATTCATCAATAGATGACAAGGATTTAGAAAAAAATTCAATTACATACTGGTTAAATCTATTACAAAATTTAAAGTGTGATGATAATATTTTCTTAACATTAAATCCTTACTTCAATATTGATAAGAGTAAAATATTGAAAGTAGTAAAATTTACACATCCATATTATGATCAAAAAGCATTAGATTCTCAATCAGAGCTTGTTAAAATACAAAATCAAAAAGATTTGCTTTTTTGTGGTAGTTATTTTGGTTACGGATTTCATGAAGATGGAATAAAATCATCTATTGAAATGTTGAAAAACCTTAATGATTAGTTCTTGTATATATAATGGAAATGTAATCCATAAGAGATTCAAACCAAAAGAACATTTTTTTAAATATAAAGTATTTTCACTATTTATTGATCTATCAGAACTTAATGAGCTTAATGAAAAATTAAAATTTTTTTCTTTAAATAAATTTAATCTAATTAGTTTTTACGAGAAAGATCACGGTGAGCGTGATGGCACATCTCTTTTTGACTGGGTAAAAAAAAACCTAAGTAGCAATAATATTGGTACAGATCATATAAAGGTAAAACTTTTATGTTATCCAAGAATATTAGGTTATGTTTTTAATCCACTAAGTATTTTTTTTGTATATGATAAAAATGAAAATTTAGTTTCTATTTTATATGAAGTTAAAAATACATTTGGTGAGCAACACACATATGTTTTTAAAGTAGAAGGTCAAAATAAATTAATTCAAAATAATTGCACAAAGAAATTTCATGTTTCACCATTTATTGAAATGAACTGTAATTATTTTTTTAGGATATTAAATCCAGAGCAAAAGTTATCAGTTATAATAGATCAATATGATCAAGAGGGAAAAATTCTTTTTGCATCTCAAGATGGTGAAAGATCTGATCTAACAAGTAAAAATTTAATGAATTCCTATCTAAATCACCCCTTAATGACATTTAAAATAATCTCTGCGATACATTTTGAAGCGTTTAAATTATGGATTAAAGGGATAAAATTTATAAAGAAAAAGTTAAAAATAAAAAATAATTTAACAGTAGAAAATTAATGTTATTGAATAATGCAGCAAATAAATTAGTCTTTAAATTTCTTAACAAAATAAGCTATGGTTATTTAGAGTTAACCACATTTGATGGCAAAGTTTTAAAGTTTGGAAATCCTAATGAAAAATTGCAAGCAAATATTTTAATAAAAAAACCAGATTTTAATTATAATTTAATTAGAGGTGGCAGTATTGGATTTGCTGAAAGTTATATGAGAGGCGAGTTTGAAACTGATAATTTGTCAAATTTAATTGAACTTACTGCAAGAAATATAGACATTATATATAAATTTTCAGGGCTTCTTGATTTTCCAATAATTAATTTTGTTAAAAATAGAATAATCAAAAATACAAAAAGCCGAAGCAAAGAAAATATTGCAAAACATTATGATCTTGGCAATGATTTTTTTTCTCTTTGGTTAGATGACACTCTTACTTATTCTAGTGCTATTTTTGATGATAAGTCAAAGAATCTTTCTGATGCTCAAAATAACAAATATCAAAAATTAATTGATTTAATCAAACCTAATAATGGTGACAAGGTTTTAGAAATAGGATGCGGCTGGGGAGGTTTTGCTGAGTACTTAGGTAAAAAATATGATGTTAAACTAGATTGTATTACAATATCAAAAAAACAATTTGAATATGCAAAAGAAAGAATTTTTAATTGTGGTTTAAACGAAAAAGTAAATATTGAAATAAAAGATTATAGAGATCTTAAAGGCAAATATAATTCAATTGCTTCTATAGAGATGATAGAGGCTGTTGGTCAAAATTATTTAGAGAGTTATTTTAAAACTATCAAAACAAACTTATCCGATCGTGGAAAAGCAGCCATTCAAGCAATTACTATTGATGATAAGTTGTTTGATAGATACAAAAACAAACAAGATTTTATTCAAAAATATATTTTTCCTGGTGGTTTTTTACCAAATAAAAATAGTATTAATCGTTATGTGTCTGATAACAGTTTAACTATAAATTCTTATATTTCTTATGCTGATCATTATGCAAATACATTGGCTATATGGAGAAATGATTTTTTAAAAAAATGGGATTTAATAAAAAATCAAGGTTTTGATTTAACATTTAAAAGAATGTGGGAGTTTTACCTTTCTTATTGTGAGGCAGGATTTAAGTCAAAAAATATTGATCTGATACAGTTTTCAATGCAAAACAAATAAAAATAATGGAGATATTTATGCGACATATAAAAATAATTAAGTCAATTTTATTGATAATCTCATTATTCTTAATTACAAGTTGCTCAAACAATAATGCTATGAAACCAGAAGATTTTAAAAATAAAGAGCCAAGATTAGTTATTGAAGAATATATGACGGGAAATGTAAAGGCTTGGGGTGTATTACAAAATAGATCAGGAAAAGTTACAAGGCAGTTTTCTGCTGATTTAAATGGCACATGGGATGGAAAACAATTGATACTAAAAGAAAAATTTAATTGGGATGATGGTGAGGTTCAGGATAGAGAATGGACAATTAACAAAATAGACGAACATAATTATGAAGGTACTGCTGGTGACGTTGTGGGAAAAGCCAAAGGTTATTCTTATGGACCAGCTTTTAAATTTGAATATGTTTTGTTAGTGCCAGTTAAAGGTAAAGAGATGAAAATTACATTTGATGATTGGATTTTTAAACAAGATGATAGAGTTGCAATTAACAGAGCAACTATGACAAAGTTTGGATTTAAAGTTGCAGAGTTGACGGTTGTATTTGTTAAAGATTGATTATTTTTTTTGATATTTTGTCATTTTACCAACTAAACCAAAATAAATTTTGCTAGGTAAAAAACTTAAAAGTTTCAATATAATTGTCAGTGCTTTAGGAAAGTGGATTTCAAATACAGTTTTATTAATCAAACCATTATAAATTTGATCTGCAGCATATTCTGGAGTTTTTAAAAATGGCATTTTAAAATCATTTTTATCTGTCATTGGTGTCTTAATAAAACCTGGAGAAACTAAGCAAACACGCACATTATATCTTTTAAAATCAAAATATAAGCTTTCAGCTAAATTATTTAGAGCAGATTTGGATGGTCCATAACCCGTTGAGTTTGGCAGTCCTCTGTATCCAGCTATTGATGAGACTATTGTAATAATACCACTCTCTTTATTTCTAAAATATTCCTCAACAGCTTTGATGCTATTTACAGTTCCAAAAAAATTTACCTTAAATACATCTTCCATTTGTTCTATATCTAAATCTTTTTCTTTTTTAGGATTCCATGTACCAGTTGAAAAAAAACATATATCAATATTTTCAAACTTATTTCTAATTTCATTAAATACTTCTTTGCATTTAAATTTATCTGTGACATCAAGTGGAAAAGCAGAGATATTTTCATAAGAATTTGAAAGTTCATTTAACAACTCTTCTCTTCTTGCTGATACAGCAACATTCCAACCTTGATTTGCAAATTTGATTGCTAAAGCTCTACCAATTCCAGTGCTACCACCAGTTATCCAAATAGTTTTTTTGCTCATTTTTTGTTATGTATTATTAACATGATTAAAAATAAATTATTAACATTTATACTGTTTCTTCTCATTACCTTTTCTGCCTCTTTAATTGGAGGTTTAGCCACAATTAATTTTATGAATCCTTGGTATTCATTATTAAATAAGCCAATATTCAATCCACCAGACTGGGTGTTTGGTCCTGTTTGGACTATTTTATACTTTATGATGACTATTTCGATATGGTTTTATTGGCATACAAAAAATAGAGTAATGAATACAATTTATATTTATTTTATACACTTAGTTTTTAATGCAACTTGGAGTATAACTTTTTTTGCATTTCATAACATGATTTTGGCTTTAGTTGTATTATTCATATTAATAGCATTGATAATCAATCTTATTTTAAGTTTTAGACGCGTCAAGATGATTAGTGCTTATTTAATGATTCCATATTTACTTTGGTGCTGCTTTGCACTAATCCTCAATACAAGCTTAATAATTTTAAATTAATTATGGATGATGTTGTAGTAATTGGTGGAGGTATAATAGGAGCTGCTACAGCCTACTTTCTATCTAAAGAAGGTAGAAAAGTAAAAGTAATTGAAAGAGACCCAACTTACAAAACTGCTTCTTTTCCTTTATCATTAGGCGGATTTAGAAGACAATTTTTTCAAAAAGAAAATATTTTACTTGGTAAGTTTGCTAGAGAATTTATTTTTCAAATTCCAGACCTCTTAAAAACTGAAAAAAATCCTAACCCTACTGCAAGTATGGTGACGAATGGATATTTATTAATGTTTGGTCCTGAACATGCTGAAGAACAATATAGAGCCTTAGAAAATCATAAAGAGTGTGAAGCCGGAACAAAAAATATTAAAGGTTCGGAATTATCGAAAGTTTTTCCGTATATAAACAGCGAAGGTATTGAAACGGCAACTTATACTGATAATCAAAGCGAAGGATGGATTGATCCATTCATGTTTCATAGCGCACTTAAAAGTAAAGCGATTGAGCTTGGTGCTGAATTTATTAAAGGTGAAGTAAAAAGTATTTCTGAAATTAAAGCTAAAACAATAGTGTCTGCAGCAGGATGTTGGACTAAAGAACTACTTGAAGATATTCCAGTAGTTCCCCAAAAACATACAGTTTTTAGAGTTAAATGCCCAAAATATATAAAAGAAATGCCTTTAACAGGTGATTTAACAACAGGCGTTTATTGGAGACCAGAAGGTGGAGAGTATTTAGCTGGATCACCAAATTCAGTATTTGATGCTAAAGATTTAGAACCAGCCTGGAATGATTTTGAAGAACTTGTATGGCCTGCACTTGCGCAAAGAATACCAGCATTTGAGGAATTAAAACTTACTGGTGGTTGGGCAGGTTACTACGATTGTAACAAACTAGATAACAATGCAGTTGTAGGTAAGCATCCAAAGTTTGATAATGTTTATATGGCATCTGGTTTTACAGGCAGAGGTTTAATGCAAGCTCCAGGAATTGGTAGAGCATTAACTGAATTAATAACAACTGGATCGTACCAGACAATTGATATTAGTGACTTTGCAGTCGAAAGAGTGCTTGGAAATAGTGCCAGACCTGAACCTTACGTTTTATAATTTTAAGTTCCACAAAAAGTTTGGTAATTTTTATTGTTTGATGGTGTTTGAAAATTTTCAATATTACTTTGTTTCATAAAAGGTTTTTTCAAAATAGATAATAAATTATTCATTGGTTTTAGATCATTATTATTTGCAGCTTCTAAGGCTTCCTCTACTTTATGATTTCGAGGAATAACAATAGGATTATTTTTTTTCATAAGTTCTAAAGAATTTTCTTTAGACCCACCATTGATTAAAATTCGTTTTTCCCAATTCTTAGACCAGTCTATAAAATCTTTATCTTTGTATATTTGATCTTGAATAGAGCCAATGTTCATTAAATAGCAAAAAGTATTAGTATAATCTGCTTGATTTGATTGCATCCAATTTAATAAATTATTGATTAGTTCTAAATCATCTTTGTCTTCACCAAATAAACCAAGTTTATCTCTCATCATATTTAGCCATTTTATTTCATAAATATTTTGAAAATTATCAATGATTTCAGTCGCTATCTTAATTGCCTGGTCTTCATTTTTGTCAATTAATGGTATTAAACACTCAGCTAATCTCGCTAAATTCCATTTGGTAATAGGTGGTTGATTTGAAAATGAGTATCTACCAAATTTATCTATAGAGCTAAAGACTGTTTTTGGATCATAATGATCCATAAATGCACATGGACCATAATCAATTGTTTCACCTGATAAAGTCATATTATCAGTATTCATCACTCCATGAATAAAACCTACGCGCATCCAATTGATAACAAGTTGACATTGTTTTTCCATTACAAGATTTAATAAATCTAGCGCTTTATTTTTAGAAGATTGAATTTCTGGGTAATGTCTTTCAACTGTGTAATCTACTAGAGTGGTTAAATCATCTATATTTTGTTTAGCTGCAATATATTGGAACGTACCAACTCTTATATGACTGGATGCTACTCTAGTTAATATTGCACCTGGTAATAAATTTTCTCTTACTACTTTTTCTCCAGTGCTAACCACAGCCAAACTTCTTGTAGTAGGAATGTTCAAAGCATGGATTGCTTCACTGATGATGTATTCCCGAAGCATTGGCCCTAAAACTGCACGACCATCACCACTTCTTGAAAAAGAAGTTCTGCCAGAACCTTTGAACTGTATGTCAAAACGTTTGGTATTATTGACTAAATGCTCCCCTAGAAGAACTGCTCTTCCATCACCAAGCATAGTAAAGTGACCAAATTGATGGCCAGCATATGCTTGAGCAATTGTGTTTGTATCGTTTGGTAAAACGTTTCCTGAAAATAGTTTTGCTAAATCTTTATTATCTACTTTTGAAAAATCTAAGTTTAAGTTTTTTGCTAATTCTTCGTTTAAAATTACTAAATTTGGATCGTGAACAGGAGTTGGTTTTATTTCTTCTCTAAATGTTTTAGATAGTTTTGAGTATGTATTATCAAAATGCCACCCAATGGTCATTTTAATTAATTAACTTCAGCTTGATTTTCTTTTGGTTTAACTTCTGTTTTAAACTGATTTGAAATTTTTTGAACTTCAACTGAAGACACTTTGTATTCAGCACACATAGTTTCTTCATCTTTACCATGACCTGTTACCATATTAACCATATGTTCAGGAAAGTGGAATGTTGTAAATACAATTCCTTCTTTAACTTTATCAGTTACCTCAACTTTTAAAGCAACTTCACCTCTTCCAGAGTAAAGTCTACCGATGTCCCCTGTGTTTAAATCTCTATTAGCAGCATCTTTAGGATGTATTAAAAGTACATCTTCATCAACAATATTAATATTTTTAGTTCTTCTAGTCATAGTTGCTGCATTATAGTGCTGCAATACTCTACTAGTTGTTAAAATTAGTGGGTAATCTTTTTTATTCGTTTCAATTTCTGTAGATTCTTTCCAATCAAAATTCTTGAGTCTTCCTTTTCCTAACTTAAACGTTTCTGTATGAAGTATTTGTGTATCTGTTCCATCTTCTTGAACTGGCCATTGTAATCCAAGTTTTCCAAGTCTTTCTCTAGTAACTCCTTTAAAGAATGGAACAACATCTGCAATTTCTTTTAAGACTTGATCCGCATCATAAGTTGGTTGATCAAATCCAAGTTTTTGCATCATATCAGTTACAATAACACCATCAGGTTTTGTACCTGGTAGTGGAGGAACTGCTCTATTAACTCTTTGAATTCTTCTCTCTGTATTTGTGAATGTACCATCTTTTTCAAGGAAAGTTGTTCCTGGTAGAACAACAGTTGCAAGTTTTGCTGTTTCACTCATAAATATTTCTTGAACCACTAGAAGCTCTAGAGAATTCATTGCTTCAATAACATGTGCACTATTAGGATCTGTTTGAACTATATCCTCTCCAATAATCCATAGTCCTTTTAATTCTTTATCAATTGCAGCTTCAAACATTTGAGGAATTTTTAAACCTGGTTTCGTAGGATGAGTTACACCATATTTTTCTGTATAAAATTTTTGATTTTTTTCATCTGCAACTTCAAAGTAACCTGCACCTTGGTGAGGTTGGCAACCCATATCAGCTGCACCTTGAACATTATTTTGTCCTCTTAAAGGGTTTACTCCAACACCTTTTCTGCCAATGTTTCCAGTAATCATTGCAAGATCTGCAATTAACATCACTGTTTTTGATCCTTGTTCTTGTTCAGTAACTCCTAAACCGTGGAATTCCATTGAATTTTTAGCAGTTGCGTAAGCTATAGCTGCCTCTTTAACTAATTGTTTATCAACACCTGCAACTTTTGCCAAATGATCAACATCTTGTCTCTCAATTTCTTTTAAAAAATTATCAAACCCTTCAGTTCTGTCTCTTACAAAGTCTTTATTATATAATTTTAATTTTATAATAAAGTGAAGCATCATATTAAGAACAGCAACATTGGTTCCAGGTCTTAGTTTGATATGATAATCTGCAAGTTTTGCTAATTCTGTAGTTACCGGATCAAGTACAATTAATTTTTTACCTTTCATTACTTGCTGTTTTATTTTTGCACCTGTTACAGGGTGAGCATTAGTCGGATTAGCACCAATAACAATAAAACAATCTGCATGATATATATCTTCGGTAGAATTAGTTGCAGCACCTGTTCCAAAAGTTTGTTGCATTCCCCAAGCTGTAGGTGAATGACAAATTCTGGCACAACAATCTACACTGTTAGTACCAACAGCTGCTCTAATCATTTTTTGAAATACATAATTTTCTTCATTAGTACATCTTGCTGATGAAATACCCGCAAATGCATCAGGACCATTATCTTTAACAATCCTATTCATTTCTTTTTTAATAAAATCGTAAGCTTCATCCCACGAAGCTTCTTCAAATTTTCCATTTCTTTTTATCAATGGAGTTTTTAATCTGTCAGGATGCTCATAAAAACTAAAAGCATATCTACCTTTGATACAAGTGTGACCCGCATTTACTTCTGTTTGTTTAGGAGTGTCAATTGCAACTACCTTGTCATCTTTAATTGACGCCTCTAAGTTACATCCTACTCCACAATAAGAACATGTTGTTCTAACTTTTTTATCAACAGCAGCAGACTTTGATTGAAACACATCTGAAATTGCATCCGTTGGACATGTATGAGCACAAGCTCCACATGATACACAAGAACTATCTCCAAACATCATATCATTATCTGTAGTAATTCTTGACTCAAACCCTCTACCACTCATTGTTAGAACAAAAGAACCTTGAATTTCATCACAAGCTCTAACACATCTTCCACAATTGATACAATTATCTAAGTTCATTCTCATGTAATCATGAGAAGTATCTCTTGGAATTCCTTTATGTTGTTTAGGACTATTGTATCTATGATCCGAAATTCCTAAATCATTAGCAACAGTTTGAAGTTCACAATTATTATTTACTTCACAACTATCACATTCCATTGGGTGATCCGTTAAAACTAATTCAACAATATTTTTTCTAAGATTTGTAATAGCTTCATTGGATGTAAAGATATGTTGGTTTTCAGCAACTGGAGTATGACAAGAGGCAACCATTTTTGTTGGGCCATCTTTTTCCAAAGCAACTTCAACTGAACAAACTCTACAAGCGCCATAAGGAGCTAAATTTGGATCATCACAAAGAGTTGGAACTTTTTTTTCTCCAACATAACTTTTAACAAATTTTAATATAGATGTGTGATTAGCACCGATTTCATACGGTTTTCCATCGATATAAGCTATTTTTCTTTTTTCTGAACTCATTAATTATCTTTTACCATATCATTTTTCATTTCTTCTCCAAAGTACTTAAGAATATTCATAATTGGAGTAGGGATGGCTCCACAAAGAGCACATAAACAGCCTTTTTGCATTGTAACAAGCAATTCGTTAAGTAATTTAAGGGGTATTTTAGCAGTTCCTTTCTTAGCTTGGTCAAACATCTCCTTTCCTCTGTACGATCCAAGTCTTCCAGGAAAACATTTGCCACACGACTCTTCAGCTGAGAATTCAAATAAGTGATGAATATATTCAGCCATAGAAAAATCTTTTGGAATACTTACTACACTTGCGTGTCCTAACATAAAACCTTTCGCAGTAAATTCGTGAAAGTCTAGGTTCAAATTTTCAATTTCACTTAATGGAACAACACCTCCTAAAGGTCCTCCTATCTGAAATGCTTTAACCGGTTCTTTGTATCCTCCACCAATTTCATTAAATATTTTTTTCATTGGTGTTCCCATATCAATTTCATAAACACCTGGATTATTAAAAAAACTATCAAGGCAAACAAGTTTAGTACCTGCAGATTTTTTGTTTCCAATGGAAGAAAATTTTTCTGAGCCATTAATTAAAATACCAGTTGCAGCTGCTAAAGTTTCTACGTTATTCACAACTGTTGGTTTTTTATATAAACCCTCTGTAACTGGGAAAGGGGGTCTTACATCTACTTCAGCTCTTCTACCTTCAATAGATGCAATCAAAGCAGTTTCTTCTCCGCAAATATAAGCACCTTGACCAATACAAATTCCTAAATCAAAAGAAAAATCTGTTCCTAAAATATTATCACCTAATAAATTTAATTTTTTTAACTCATTGATACAGCCGTTGATAGCTTCTATAGATTTTGGATACTCTCCTCTTATGTATAGGACACCTTCATCACTTCCAATTACCATTCCACAAAGCACCATACCAAAGATAACTTTAAGAGGCTGGTCTTCTAATAAATATCTATCTGAAAATGCACCTGAATCACCCTCGTCTGCATTACATAGTACATATTTTTTATCTCCTTTTGCTTTACTACAAAAATCCCATTTCATTCCAGTTGGGAACCCGGCACCACCTCGTCCGGTAAGATTAGAGTCTAATAGTGATTTAATGATTTCTTGTTTGTCTGTTTTTAAAAATTTATTTAATTGTTCTTTAAATTGATCAGTAGATGATAATTTATCATCCATCAAAAAACTTGTTGTTGCATAACTTTTTGAAAAAAATTTTTCTTGTTCAATTTCTTCACCTTTTAAAATTTGATCAATTTTTTCAATGTCTTTACCTGCATAGTTTTCACCATCATAATGAAAAGCATTATTTTCATAGCAATGTCCTAAGCAAAACATTTCGCCAACTTTATCATCACCTAATTTTTCTTTTAAAGTATCTTTTAATTTTTCTTGAGTTCCAGCACACATGCAAGCACTTCCATTACAAACAAATGCTTTTTTTTCTCTATGTGAAGGTCTTAAAAATTCATAGAAACTTTCTGCACCATGAAGAGTAGAAACACCTAAGTTATGTTCTTTAGCAATTTCTTTAATATCTTTTGGGGTATCACTTAGAGTATTTTCAGATATTTGCTTAAATAGGTTATCTTTTAAGCCTATTCTACCTGACAAATTACTTATATTTTTTGACACAATTACCCTCTTTTTTGTATTAGCCCACAATAACTTTTTTGTTATTTGTGTAAATATTAAAACTATCCCTCTTTACGAAACCTATAAGGGTAATGTCAAATTTATTCGCTAAATCTATAGCAAGACTAGTTGGCGCACCAACACCAATCATTATTCCAATATCAGTCATTAAAACCTTTTGAACAAGTTCAAAATTCAGCCTTCCAGAGCAAGTTATGAATTGGCTTAAGGGATTAATTTGCCCATTAACTAAAGTACAACCAATAAGCTTATCTAGAGCATTGTGACGACCCACATCTTCTTTGACAGAGATCAAATCACCATTACTGCTAAATAAGCCACTTGCATGAATACCACCAGTTTTACTAAATTCAGATTGATTTTCTCGAAGTACAGAAGGAGATCTAATTATAACTTCTTTTGATATTTTAGGCTGATCTGGATTTGTCTTATTTGTTTTGATTATTTCCAAAGCATCTAATGAAGATTTACCACAAACACCACATGAGGAGTTTGTCATAAAATCTCTCTTAATCTTTGAGATATTTATATTTTCTGAATTATTTAAAGTTGCTAGAATTTTATTTTGAATGTTGTATTGACCAACTTTGTCACCCAAACTTTCTATACTGTCAATATCTTTAATATCTTTTATTAATTGTTCATTGAAAAGAAAACCTCGTACTAAGTCTTCATCACCACCAGGAGTTCGCATAGTAATGGATAAAATTCTTTTAACCCAATCATCTTTTTCTTTAAATTTTATAGAAATTTCTAATGGTTCTTCAATAGAAATTAAATCCTCAATATTTTCAAACTTACCAGAGTTAAATTTTAAAACTTTATATTTTGAATTCATGGATTATTTTAACGGATAATTTTTTCTAAGAATAAATTTGTTTATTAAAATAGCTAATAATAAAATTATGATACAACCAAAAATTATTGGGCTTATTAAATACTCGTAAGAAACACTTCCAATTATTACTAAAATAGGATTTCCTCCTGCAGGTGGATGAACTACATTAAATAAAATCATTAAAGAAACGCCAACACCTACTGCGAGTGCAATATTTATATAAATTGGTAAAGGTATATAGTTTACAAAAATTACTCCAACTAATGCTGTTAATAGATGACCAAAAAAAACATTCTTGGGTTGAGCAAATGGACTTTCTGGAAAACCAAATAATAAAACCATTGAAGAACCGAAAGAACCAGCAAGAAAATACCCTAATGTACTTTTATAAGTAAGAACAGTTAAGACGCCAATTGTAAAAGCAGAAAAAAAACCTGCAATCAATGCCTTTTGTAATATTGGTTTAGTAATTTTAATCATTAAGTTTTTAAAGCTTTTAAAACTGTTCTAAGAGGTAGTAATAAACATTCTTTCCTTGCAATATTTTTTTTATCTAAAATTTCTTTAAAATCTTTCCAATGTTTTTCTAAAACAGTCTTTACATCGGTAAATAAATTTTCACTCGATATTGCAAAAGACTTGATTTCTTCTACATTTTTATCTTTTATCTTTCTCGAGAGTAAGCTAACCGAAGCCTGGCAATAAACACAAGATTTACATTGATAACCCATATCTTTTACAACATCGTCCTTTACAACTAGGCTAATTTCCATTTCATCTCCACATAAAGGATTTTTGTGTTTTGATTTATGTGTAAAATTCTCTAGCACTTTATGGTTATCGGTATCAGATGCTATCTCTAAAATTCTAAGATCCATTATATTTCTTTAATTAAAGTCTTAATGTTTTATATTTTCTAAATGGATCATAGCAAGATTTTAGGCTCAGTACTAGCTGGCGGAAAGTCCCAAAGATTTGGAGAAGATAAATCACAAGTTTTATTAGGCAAGCAATTATTGATAGATTATGTTCTAGCTGAAATTATCGATGTATTTAATGAAATTATTATTGTCTCCAATAACCCTATAAAATTTAATCAATCTGAAAAAGTTTCATTAATTAAGGATTTTAAAAATAATTTAGGACCACTTGGAGGTGTTTTGTCTGCAATGAAATGGATTAAAGAAAATAAAAAAGACTATCAATGGGTTTCTACTTTTCCAACCGACACCCCTTTTTTTAAAAAACAAATATTAGAAGATTTCCTTAAAAAGATAAAACCTGAAGAGAGTAAACTTTTCTTTATTAAATCAAATAATACAAGACATAATATATTTGGCTTATGGTCTATTGATTTAATTGATAAATTGGAAGAAGATTTAGAAAATGGGGATAGAAAAGTTGAAAATTGGGCCAATAGTGTTGGTGTAAATATAGTTAATATGAACTTTGAAAAAAATGATCCTTTCTTTAATATCAACACAAAAGAAGATTTAGAAAAAGCTAAAAAATATATTTCATGATTAGTTACAAGAGTTCTAAAAATATCTTAAAAAAAGGGGCTATTAATATTAAGGATGAAAAAATAAAGAGTATTAACTCCTTAAATAGAGTTTCATCATCAAATATATATTCTACTATAAATTATCCTACTGGAGATAATGCTGCATTTGATGGTTTTGCAATTAATTCAAAAGATACAAAAAATATCAAAAAAAAAACAAATCAAAAATTTAAAATTATTGGATCAATTGCAGCTGGAGTAAAACCTTTTAAAAAAAAAGTTGGTAAATTTAATGCTGTTGAAATTATGACAGGTGCAATCATACCTAAAGGTTTTGATACCATTATTCCAATTGAACAAATTGTTTTTTTTCCTAATAAAGAAAATGCAAAATATATTTTAGTAAATAAAAAAATTACTAAATATAATCATGTTAGGTTTAAAGGTTCTGATTATAAAAAAGGGGAATTAGTAGTTAAAAAAAATACAATCATTCAGCCTAATCATATCTTAGCTTTTAAATCACTTGGAATAAAAAACATTAAAGTTAAAAAGAAAATTAATATTTTATTTTTTTCAACAGGAAACGAAATTTCTAATTCAGACAATCTTCCAGATTGGAAAGTAAGAAATTCAAATAATCATTATATTAAAAATTTAGATCAGAATTTTTTATTTAATTTTAAAAATGGTGGAATATTGAGAGATAATCATGAAAAACTTTTTAAATCTAAAATAACCAAGATGATAAAATCTAGTACTGATATTATTATTACTTCAGGAGCTGTTTCAGCGGGTAAATTTGATTTTGTTCCAAGTGTCATCAAATCATTTAAGTTATCTAATTATTTTAAAAGTGTTGCAATAAGACCTGGAAAACCAATATTGTTTGCAAAAATTAGTGGAAAACAAAAAGCAGTTTTTGGTCTACCAGGAAATCCTATGTCCTCAGCCGCCTGTTTTAGATTTTTTGTATTTCCATACATTGAATATATTTTAGGTCTTAGCGAGGAGAAACCTATTAAAGCTACTTTAAAAAGTAATTTTTCTAAAAAGAAAAATTTTACAAGATTTGCAAAGAGCAAATTAAACACAACTAAAAATGGAAAAATAGAAGTTGAGGTCCTTCAAGGACAGGAGTCTTTTAGGATTAAATCGTTCGTAAAATCTAATATTTGGACCTTGCTTCCGTCAGGCAAATCTGAATTTAAAAAAGGTGAGATTGTTGATTGTTTTTTTCCCAATCAATCTAATAGTACTTTATTATAATCAACGTCATTTTTGTTGTAGTTAAATCTATTTACAATTAAATATCCAAGTATGTTTGAACTTAAAAATCCAAAAGTAGCGGTTCCAGTTGTTTTATTTGCTGGTCTTATATGGTCGTTTGGACCATTAGTGGTTAGATACATGGATGAGCCAAACTTAATACCTTGGCAGTATATTTTTGGCAGAGGTTTAACAATATTCATTTTATTAAATCTATATTTATTCTTTGAAGAGGGTAAAAATTTTTACAAAAATTATTTAAGGATAGGTTTATCCGGACTTATAGGGGGATCAGGCTTAGGTATTGCGATGATTTCTTTTATGTTTTCTATAACAAACACAAGTGCAGCAATAACATTATTGTGTCTTGCTGCTATGCCATTTTTTACTGCTTTACTTGCTTTCTTATTTTTAAGAGAAAAAATTTCTCTAAATGTTTGGATATCAATTATCATTGCTACCGTTGGTATTGGCATAATGGCTGTAGGTAATAATACCGAAACTTCTTTTGTAGGGTTTGTTTTTGGTATCACATCTTCATTAGGTTTTGCTGTATTTTCTGTAACTTTAAGATGGCGTAAAGAAACACCTAAATTTACAACAACTGCATTTGCTGGTTTTTTCTGTTTTATTTTTGCATCAATAGTAATCTTACACCAAGATTTAGTTTTCTTTTCTTCAAGTTATAACAGTTCGTTATTTTCTCTTCATGGAACTTTAGTCTGCTTAGGCTTAATATTGTACTCTATTGGATCTAAAGCTATTCCGGCTGCAGAATTAACATTGCTATCACTTACTGAAGTAATAGGAGGAATTTTTTGGGTTTGGTTACCGTTATTCGGTATAAATGAAATTCCAACGACTAATACGATTATAGGTGGTTTTTTTCTTTTTATTTCTCTCACATATTACAGTTTAGTAATGAGATGGAACAAGAGATATATAGGATTAAACTAAATGGAAAGACCAGATTTTTTTACATTAAAAAATGGAGAAAAGGTAAAACTTCCTTTTTCAGAGTCAGAATATAATCGAAGAGTAAATAATTTAAGAACAGTTATGGATCAAAATAACTTGGATATGGTTATTTTAACCTCCATGCATAATATTGCATATTATACAGGGTTTATTTATTGTTCATTTGGAAGGCCTTATGGATGTGTCGTTACTAAAAATAAAATTTCAACGATTTCAGCAAATATTGATGCAAGCCAACCTTGGAGAAGATCTCATTGTGATAACGTAATTTATACAGATTGGAAAAGAGACAACTTCTTAAGAGCTATAGTTTCTATTATTGGTCGAGACGATCCTCCTAAAAATATTGGTATTGAAAATGATCATGTCACTTTAGACATGAGGGAAAAAATTGGCTCTATTTTTTCTTTCTCAGTATTCAGTGATGTTTCAAAAGATTTGATGAAGCTTAGAATGATTAAATCTAATGAAGAAATCGAAATTATTAAAAATGGAGCAAGAATTGCTGATCTAGGTGGTGAAGAAATTGTTAAAAATATTAAAGAAGGAAATACAGAAATTGAAATTGCCATAGCTGGACGAGATCGTATGGAGCGTGAAATTGTAAAAACATACCCTGGAGCTGAATATATGGATACTTGGGTTTGGTTTCAGTCAGGTATTAATACAGATGGAGCTCATAATCCAAAAACGAATAGACAACTTGTTAAAGGAGACATTTTATCCCTAAATACGTTTCCAATGATTTCTGGTTATTACACTGCGCTGGAGAGAACATTATTTTTAGATCATGCTGATGATGAAAGTCTTAAGGCATGGGAAGCTAATGTCAAAGTTCATAAACGTGGATTAGAATTGATTAAACCAGGTGTGAAATGCTCAGATATTTGCCATGAACTTAATGGATTGTTTGCCGAACTTGGTTACTTGCAATATCGAACGTTTGGATATGGACATTCTTTTGGAGTGCTTTCACATTTTTATGGTAGAGAAGCTGGATTAGAACTTAGAGAGGATATTGATACTGTACTTGAAGAAAACATGGTGGTCTCAATGGAGCCAATGATTATGATCCCTGAAGGAAATCCTGGAGCAGGGGGATATAGAGAGCATGACATATTGGTTATTGGTAAAGATGGCGCAGAGAATATTACAAAATTTCCTTTCGGCCCAGAGCATAATATTATAAAAATCTAATCCTAATGAGCGATACTAAAACTATTGTTAATAGCTGGAATGAATGGGATCCATTAAAACATGTGATCGTCGGTAGAGCTGATGGAACATGTATACCAGCTCCAGAACCTGCGCTTGATGCAAAAGTTCCAGAGGATAGTGATATGAGAGGTCAATTTGGTCCAAGAACTAAAGATACAGTAGATAAAGCAAATCAATTATTAGATGACTTTTCTAACATGCTTAAAAAAAGAGGAGTTAAAGTAGATCGCCCTAGTCCAATTGATTTTAATCAAAAAACATCAACACCAGATTGGGAAGCTGAAACCATGTTTGGTTGTATGCCACCAAGGGACGTTTTGCTTACAGTTGGAAATGAAATGTTAGAAGCAACAATGAGTTATCGTTGTAGATGGTTTGAATATCTTTGTTACCGGCCTTTGCTTCAAGAATATTATAATCAAGATCCAAATATGAGACATGAGTCTGCGCCAAAACCAAGGTTAACAGATAAAGATTATAGAAAAGATTATTTGTCAGATAAAATTGGTATTCAAAAAAGATTAGAATGGACTGAGGATAAATTTTTTGTAACTACTGAAGAAGAGCCATTATTTGATGCAGCTGATGTTCTTAGATTTGGTAAAGATCTTGTAGTTCAGCATGGTTTTACAACAAATTTGAAAGGCATTGATTGGTTAAAAAGACATTATAAAGATCATAGAGTTCATGCTGTTAATTTCCCAGGTGACCCTTATCCAATTCATATTGATGCAACCTTTACTCCAATTAAAGAGGGTTTAATTATTAATAACCCACAAAGAAGATTGCCAAAAGAACAGAGAAAACTATTTGAAGATAATGGATGGGAAATTGTTGATAGCGCACAACCTGCTCATAATGAACCACCACCTTTATGTTATTCATCAACATGGTTATCAATGAATGTATTAGTTTTAGATCCTAAAACAGTATGTGTTGAAAAAAGTGAAGTGTATCAACAAGAGCAATTAGATAAATTAGGTATGGAGGTTATTCCAGTAGATTTAAGAGATGCCTATGCATTTGGTGGAGGGCTTCATTGTTGTACAGCTGATGTATATAGAGAAGGCACTTTAAAAGATTATTTTCCAAAACAATAATATGGCTAAAATTAAAACAAAAAGGGAGCGGGTAAAATTCGCTTCAGATAATGTTGCTGGTGCGTGTCCTGAAGTTCTTGATGCAATTATTAAAGCAAATGATGGTGATAGTACTCCGTATGGAAACGACCAAATTTCGACTGAATTACAAGACAAATTCTCAGAAATTTTTGAAAAAGAAGTAATTGTTTTTCCAACAGCATCAGGTACTGCAGCAAATGCCTTGGCACTATCAACAATGACTCCATCATTTGGAAACATTTATTGTCATAAATTGTCCCATATAAATACAGATGAATGTGGTGCTCCAGAGTTTTATACAGGAGGAGGAAAACTAGTCACATTACAGGGAATAAACGGAAAAATAACTGCTAAAGAATTAGATGAAGCAATTGGTGGAAAAGGAATTGTTCATCACACACAACCTTCATCAGTTAGTATTACTCAAGTTTGTGAAACTGGAGAAGTTTATCAATTAGATGAAATTAAAAAAATTTCAGATGTTGCTGATAAACACAATCTTAATATGCACATGGACGGAGCAAGGTTTGCTAATGCATTAGTTTCTCTAGATGTAACTCCAGCTGAAATGACATGGAAATCAGGTATTGATGTATTATCATTTGGGGCAACTAAAAATGGTTGCCTTGCTGCAGAAGCAATAATTTTCTTTAAGAAAGATTTAGTTGGCAATATTGCATTTTTAATGAAAAGAGCAGGGCACTTATTATCAAAAATGCGTTTTGTTTCAGCTCAATTAGATGCTTACATTTCAAATGATGTCTGGCTTAGAAATGCAAAACACGCAAATAAAATGGGAAAAAAATTAAGTGAAGGATTATCTCATCATTCAGATATTAAACTTTCATATCCAACAGAAGCCAACGAGGTATTTGCAAAATTTCCAAGAAACATGATCGAACATTTAAATTCAGAAGGTTATAAAATGAATGAAGAAGAGTTAGATGGTAAATCCGTACGATTAGTTGCTGCTTGGAACACTCAAGAAGAAGACGTTGAAGGCTTGTTAGAGACTTTAAAAAATTCTAATTAGGGTTTTGTTTTAAAAATTCAATATACTTTACGACTTCCTCAAACTTTTCATCAGGTATATCTTTATAACTAGCGTTAAAATGATCTTTCACACATATGGCAACATGTGCGTAGGAATTTCTGCCTTTAGGATGATTTGGGTGATCAGGTAGTTGTCCCACCAAATAATCGCCAGCTTCCTGAATAATTTTCCAGAGTTTACTAGCGTTTTCTTTATTCACACCAACCCATTTTTTGTTTCATCTCTTTTGATACAAGTTATCCTATAAAATCCTATAATTAGTTTTTATAATTCAACGCTGCATTAAATAAATGCCTTAATACCTTTTCATATTCTCTATCATTCAGTTTGCTTAAAATAGGATTGTCGAGAGTTTTTCGTGCAACAGAAACCCCTACTAAAATTGCACCCATTAAATCATAATTAATAGGTTTAATTTTTTTCTTTATCCCATCAATTACTGGTTTTCTCATTTTTTCTCTATGAAATTTTTTAACTATATGTCCAACTTCTGGATCTCCAGAATTCATACATAGCATTCTAACAAGGTTTACATCATCTTTTGGATTCGAATTTTCCATTAGACCTTCAACCATAAAATCAACAACGTTATTTGGATTTACATCAACAAACCATCCTGCAACATCTTTTAATGTTTCTTCAAAAAGCTTTTTCTTACTGCCGAAGTACCTAGAGATAAGAGCAATGTCATATTTAGATTGTTTGGCAATATCTCGAACTGAAACATTTGAATAACCTTTAGTCCAAAAAAGCTTTTTAGCAGTATTAAAAATTATTTTTTTTGAATTATTTGAATTTCTCATCTTTTAAAAAAATATAACAAGTCACCTTATAATAAATACAAGGTGACTTATAGTTTTTTAGATCAATTCAAATAGGGTCTTAAAGATTGATCTGAGAGGGAGAATATTTAAGCTGTATTCCGAGCAAACAAACCTGCTGCTACTCCTAGAACTTCACCAGTAATTTTTTCACCACTTTTACTAGCAAAGAATTTAACCATTTCACCAATCTCATTAGGGTTATATGCTCCCATTGGAAGGGGGTTTCTCCATTGTTTCATTAACGTTTCTAAACCTTCCCATGTTGGGTTTTCTGGAGACATTGCTCCTAGAACATATTTATTGTTCATGAGTTTAGTTTTTACAACAGTTGGACATATAGCATTGCAAGTAACGTTATGTTTTCCCATAATTAAAGCAGTGCTTTTTGCTAATCCAATTACAGCCCACTTAGTACCAGAATAAACTGGAAACCACTCTTCACCCATACGTCCTAAAACTGAAGATAAAATAGTTATTCCTCCAGAATTTTGTTTTCTCATAACTGGTATAGAAGCTTGTATAGTTTTCACAACTCCAGTCACATTTATATCAATTACAGTTTGAATTTCTTTTTCACTGAAATATTCCATCATTCCAATTTGTGTTACTCCTGCATTTGCTACAACATGATCTAATGTTCCAAACTGCTTAACAGCCATACCCACAGCATCTGATAGGGCAGATCTATCTCTTACATCTCCTTTATAAGAAATACATTTAACACCATAAGACTCTATTTTACTTTTTGCGTTTGCTAGATCTAAATCAGTGGCTAAAGGATAATTTACGCCCTCTAAATCACTTGCTACATCAAAAAGAACGATATTTGCTCCTGCTTTTGCAAGCTCTTCAGCACTAGCCAAACCAATGCCACGTGCTCCACCTGTGATTAGAGCTGTTTTTCCATCCAGTTCTTTTTTAGTTTTGTTTTCACTTGCTTTAGCAGTACTTGAGGCTGCTAATGCTGTGGTACCTAATGCTACAGCACCAATTCCTTTAATAGCTTGTCTTCGACTCATATTCTTATTTTCATTATTCATAATTACTCCTTTTTTAAAATAAAGTTTAGAATCTATCATTTAAAGAGTCAACAACTGTTGACTTATATTATTATTTTATCAACAACTGTTGACAAAGACTTATTTTGATATAAATTACTATTTTGATTTATCTCTTTTGATACAAGTTTGGGATCAAGTTTTTTAATTAAATTGATGAGTCTTTAAGCGATTTATTTTAAGCTAAATTTTTAATATCCGCATAAGTACTGTAGTTTAATGTAGGATAGTGTGGATTAGGTTGAACCTCTAATCCCCCAAATAATCGCCAGCTTCCTGAATAATTTTCCAGAGTTTGCTTGCGTTTTCTTTATTCATTAATTCTAGACTAATCTCTAAAATTTATAAATTCAATTGGTAGACCAATATCAATTGTTTTAATAGCTGCTATAGCATCCTGGAGGTCGTCTCTTTTTTTTCCATCAACTCTTAATTCTTCTCCTTGAATTTTGATCTGAATTTTAAGTTTAAGTTTTTTTATATCTCCTATAATCTTTTTTGCATTTTCTTGGCTTATTCCCTCTTTTAATTCACTTACTTGGCGAATGGTTCCACCTGATGCACCTTCTGAGTTTTTGACATCCAAAACTCTTGGATCTACCTTCCTTCTTATAAGGTGAGTTTCTAAAAGCTCATTTACTTGCTTAAGTTTTAATTCATCCGTGGCTATTGTTGTGATAGTTTTATCTTTTCGTTCTATTGAGATATTAAGACCCTTAAAATCATATCGATTACTAATTTCTCTTAAACAATTGGCAAGAGCATTATCAAATTCTTGATAGTTGACTTTACTAATAACATCAAATGAAGGCATAATTTTTATATTAATTTATATGATAATATATTTTTTATTAAAATAAATTAAAGATAAGATAATTATTTGAAAATGAAAAAAATAAGAATTCATATTAGAAATAACCATTGGAAAGAGGGTTTTTTACCCTGTGATTTAGAAGGTGAAAAACATAGCACCATCACTAAAGATGAATTTGAAAAAGGACTAAGTCAATATCCAGAAATTAAAGATAAGATTGAATATTTAGTGGATTGGGATGAAGATAATTATATCTCTTCAATGAAAGAAGCAGATATTTTGTTAGGTTGGCAATTTCCAACAAATAATATTAGAGAAATTGCACTGAACCTTAAATGGATCCATGTTAGTTCAGCAGGCGTTAATCATTTATCTCCATTTGATTGGATGAAAGATGATTTAATTTTAACTAATAGTAGTGGAGTACATTCTAAAAAAGCAGGTGAGTTTGGGTTAATGAGCATCTTAATGCTTCAAAACCAAATGACGAAAATAGTTACTAACCAAAAAAATAAAGAGTTTGTTACTTTGCTTAGTAAACCCATTGAAGGTTTTAAAGTTGTGGTAGTTGGAACAGGCTCTCTTGGTGGCTCAATGATAAAACACATCAGCAAACTTGGAGCTGAAGTAATTGGAGTTAATCGAAGAGGAAAAAGTGTAGATGGTTGTTCAGAAGTAATTACTTTTGATAAAATTGATGAAGTGTTACCTAACGCCGATTTTTTATATCTTGCTGTTCCTGAAACAGAGGAAACCAAAGGATTAATAAATAAAGAGAGGCTAGATAATCTTAAACCTACATGTGGAATTGTTAATATTGGAAGACAATCTGTTTTAGATTATGAAGCTTTAAGAGTTAAACTCGAAAAGAATGAAATAGCTGGTGCTATTTTAGATGTGTTTTCTCATGAACCCATTCCAAAAAACTCTACTTTTTGGGACACACCAAATTTAATTATTACGCCACATATTTCATCAGATAGCCAAGGTAACTATATTGAGATGGTATTAAAAATATTTTTTAAAAACCTTAAACTCTTTATAGAAAATAAAGAGCTTATTAATCAAATTGATAGAAACTTGGGTTATTAGAAAGCAATATAGAGATGATTTGTTTTATAACTTAAATTTAAAAATTAAAAGTTAGAAGGTTTGTTATCTTTATTAACTACTTCTACAACTGGTTTAATTGGTTCTTCAATCGGTTCAGTAGATGGGTTTAATTCAATTCCAGCAGGAGTAATTGATTGAGGCATTGCAACAAATTGAGAGTCTGGATTTTCAACAACAGGTCTAACTCTAGATCTATAAACTCCATAGATGCCAATTAAAGAGTGAAAAAATAATAAAAAAATAAAAAATCCATTAGGACCAACCATACCCATAAAGATAGAACATAGAAAAGGTCCGCCCATGGCTCCCATTCCAAATGTAAACTGCAAACTAGCTCCAGCAGCAACAAATTTTTCTTTTGGAATAAAGTCATTTGTATGTGCTAAAATTAAAGAGAACATTGGAAGACTACAAAAAGAAAATAAAATTAAAAAAACATAAAACCAAAATTTACTTGTAGCTAAATCTCCAGGTAAATACATTTGTCTTGATGATAAAATTGCACAAAGAGCAAAAAAAGCAGCAGCAAAAGTCACGATTATTATTACTTTTCTTCTATCAAACATGTCTGATAGCTTTCCAATTGGCCATTGAGATATCGCACCAGAAATTGCAAGCAAGAATGTAACTAATGAAATTTGAAAAATTGAAAAATTCATTGTTGTTGCATACACAGCAAGTAGAGTAAATAACGCAGATTGAATTGTTCCATAAAAGAATGAACTAACCATTCCAAAAGGAGATGAGATAAATACTTCTTGTAAAGACATTTTGGATATCTTTTTAAATGTTGGCGCTTTTCTTTTTGTTAGCAAAATCGGAATTAGTGCTGCTGAAGTTATGACTGAAATTAATATAAAAGGTTCAAAGTTGAGTGGATCACTGAAGTTAAGTAAAAACATTCCAAGTCCCATGGCACCATATAAGATGACCATATAAACAGATAAAACACTTCCTCTATTTTTGTTGCTTGCTCTATCATTTAACCAACTTTCAGCAACTGTATAAATAGAGACCATACTTATTCCAGTAAGCACTCTTAATAAAAACCACACAAAAGGACTTACATATACTGCGTGAATTAAAACTACTAATGACGCTGTTGAAGCAAATGCAGCAAAAACTCTAATATGTCCTACACGAGAAATAATTTGAGGGATAGTTTTAGCACCAATAAAGTAGCCAACAAAGTATCCAGACATCATAAAACCAGTTGCAGTTAAACTAAACTCTTCTTTAACTGCTCTGACCCCAAGTAATGATCCTTGAAATCCATAGGCAAGCATAAGTGCTCCCATACCTAGAAATAAAGCCCATGAATTTTTTAATACTTTCTCCATATGAATCGCTATCTATTTCTGATTTGTGGCCAAATCAAGTTAATTGTCTTTTAAGAATTAAGAATTTTTAAGCTTAAGAAATGAATGAATTGCAATCGTTAAAATGATGACCGCTCCTCCTTGTATAGTTTCGATGCTAGGCTGCTCTTTAATTACCATCCAAACCCAAAAAGGACCAATGATAGTCTCTAATAAGAAGAACAAATTTACTTCTTCAGCTGGAATAAACCTTGGAGCAATTGTTACCATTACAAAAGGAATTGCAACGCACATCACACACATTAAAGGGACAATAAACAAGTCTTGGTCAATCAGAGTGTATGTTTCGATAAAAAACATAGCAAAAATAGCAACTAATAATTTTCCAACTACGGCAGCAGGAACTAAGTTCTTCTTTTTAGCTGATCTAATGGTTACAGCTCCTACCGCTAACCCTAAAGCAGTTATAAGTCCTAACAAATCACCATAAATATTTCCTAATTGAAGCGAGTCATAGAAGATATACACAGCAGCAAAAAATGTAACTCCAATTGCAATCCAGGTTTTGCTATCGGGCATCTCTTTTAAAAATATTGCGCCTAAAATGGCTGATAACATAGGTGCCATAGCAATCATTACCAATGTATTTGCAACATTAGTATTTTGAATTGAAACTACAAAAGTAATGTTGGTTATCGAAAAGGTTAATATGTAAATTATTCCATGGTGACCACTGGTAAAAAGCATTTTAAAAAAATTTGCTTTATAAATAATTAACATTCCAATTAGGACTGTAAAAAAAGGAATAGCACCTCGATAAAAAACTAAACCCCAAGTATCAACATTAGATAATCTTATAAATAAACTGTCAGGAGTAATGAACATTACCGCAACAAAAGCTAATAGAGATCCTTTTTTTTGATCTGATAGTGATTTCACGCTTTTAATTCTTTCCAAAAAGTTTTTGCAAGATTAATTCCTGACAAATCATATAGGGTTTTTAATCCAGTAGGTGAAGTTACATTAATATCTCCATTTAATTTTTGATCAATAAAATCAATACCAGCAAAAAAAATGTTTTCTTTTTTAAGATCTTTAGCGATTAATTTTGAGATCTTATTTTCTTTAGTTGTTAATTTAATATTAATTGGTTTTGCACCTTTACTCATATTACTTAAAAAAGAACCTTGCTTAGGAATTCTAGATATTGCACCACACACTTTACCATTGATAATAAATACTCTTTTATCTCCTTTACTAATTTTAGGTAAAAATTTTTGACACATAATGTGATCATGTTTTTTGATAAATTTATTAATCAATTTTGGATTAAATTTATTTAATAGATGAATATCATTTCCGCTATAACTATGAATAGGTTTTAAGATTATTTTTTTATGTTTTTTAAAAAATTTTTTAATTTCACTAATATTTTGAGTGAAAATAGTGCTTGGCATATATTTTTGATATCTAGCTGAGTATAATTTCTCAGAAATATTTCTTATTGAGGTTGGATTATTTAAAATTTTAACTTTATTTTTAATAGTGTCTAAAATGTAAGTTGCTGAGATATATTCAAGATTAAATGGGGGATCTTGTCGAATTAGAATAAATTTACATTTTGTAAGTTCTAATTTTTGTTTTTTTAAAATTTTAAAGAATTTCTTATTTTTATAATCAAATTTGATAAAAAATCCTGAGGCAATTACTTTTGAATTTATTACTGATAAATCTTTTGGATCATAATAAAATATCCTGTAGTTTTTGCTTTGGATTTCATGGGCAAGAAAAATACTAGTATCTGTTATAGGGTTTAATTTAGAAGGGTTATTTCCTTGAACAGCTACAATTTTATTTATCATATAATTCACTTAAATCTTCAGTTTTAGAAAATTTACTGATCATATGATCTGCGTTAGTTAATTTATTATCAATTACTTTTTGTAAATGATTTAAAAATAAAGTTTCATTTTTTCCACGTTTATTAAGTATATCTCTTTCTTCCAATCCTTTTTTAGATAAATCTAATAATGTACTAGCCCAATAAAGAAGATCTTTACCCATTAGTTGAGTGTTAAATCCTTTTTCTGGAGCTTCAAGATATGAGTTAATAATTTTACTTTTGTCCCATTTTGAAATTATTTCATAAACTTCATCTAAATTTCCATACAACATACCAATAAAAAATGCAGGTCCAGAGCATAAGCAATCCCAACCACAAGTATCCATTGAACGAAGTTCAATATATTTTTTTAATCTATTCTCAGTAAAAATTGTACTTAAGTGAGTTGTTAAATCGTTTTCTGTCGGTAGTCTATTCCCTATTTCAGCAATCTTGCCTTCCATGAATTCTTTAAAGGTATATTTTCTTCCAGAAATATAGGTACCCTCATGTTGAATAAACAATATTGGAAAATTAATTACAAATTTCGCATATTTTTCAAAGTCTAATTCTTCAAAAAATATTTTAGGAAGACCACCTCGTGATGTGCTTTGCCATACCTTTGATCTATAGGATAAATACTTACTTTTTTTCTTTTCAACTATTGCTGAGTTTGCAAATAGAGCAACTGAAATAGGAACTATTGAATTAACAATCTTAAATTTTTTTATGAAGTCCTCTTCAGAATTATAATCAATGTTTAATTGAGTACCACATGTTCGATACATCATATCTAAACTTAGTTCACCTCCAAGAGGCATATCTTTAGTCATTAATTCGTATCGTTGTTTTGGATTGTTCGGAATTTCATCTAATTTAGAGATAGGATCAAATCCAGCACTCACAATATTGATATCTAATTTTTGAGTAACTTGTCTTAATTCAAATAGATAATCTTGTGATTCTGCACAAGCTTCATGAATATGGTTTAATTTATCTCCTGACAATTCTATTTGATTACCAGGTTCAAGAGTAATATTTTTGCCACCTTTGTTTAATCCAATAATATTTCCTTTTTCTAGAATTGGGTTCCAACCAAACTCTAACAAAGCTGCAAACATTTGCTTTATTTTCGAATAATCAATTCTCTTATCGTCCTTATTATCGAAAAGAAATTTTTCATGCTCTATTCCTATTCTAAAATCTTTTTTCTCTTTAATACCAGATTTAAAATAATCTATGATTTGTTCTTTAGTAGTTATCATTATTGCTTAGATAATATCTTATTAAATTATTTAAAGATAATAATATGGTTTTTTAGAAAAAATTTTCTGAACCATTGGATAAAATTCATCCAAAGTCATACTTTTATAATTAGGATCAAAAGAAGCTTGGTCATAGTTTTCACAGAAATTAATTGTTGCTTCATAATGTTCATGGTCTTTAAATTTATCTCTAGCATTTCTGTCCCCTCCTAAATGGTGAGCACTATAATAAGTTTGAAAAAGGCCGTGATGTTGAATAATCCAATAAGTTCTTTCGGAAACGTAGGGTCTTAGTATTGAAGCTGCGTACTGAGAATGATTCATTGGAGCTAAATCATCTCCAATATCATGAAGAAGTGTAGCAACAACCATTTCTTCACTTTCACCATTCTTATATGCTCTAGTTGCTGCCTGCAAAGAATGTTCTAATCTTGTAATTTGATATCCCTCAAGGGTCGTTGTTTGACCTGCTAAATATTTTAAAATTCTATCAGCTGTTTTTCTTTCAAAATCTTTTTCATATTTTTCTAAGAGTTGATAGTCCTCTTTAGTACCATTTTTCATCTCTGTGAAACTTACTTTTTTCATTTTAATTATTTGAAGCTGTGCTTAGTAAAGATAATTGGGTAACTTTACTATCTCCTAATTCATCAATTGGTTTTACCGGGTAGTCACCAGTAAAATAATGATCAGTAAGTTGTGGGTATGTCTCATTTCTTTTATCAAAACCGATTGCTTTGTATAGTCCGTCTAAAGATAAAAATTTTAGGGACTTTGCTCCTATATATTCACAAATCTCATCATTAGTTTTATTTGCTGCTAATAGCTCTTTTTTAGTTGGGGTATCAACTCCATAAAAATCTGGGTGTCGGATTTCAGGACAAGCAATTTTAACATGCACCTCTTTTGCACCAGCATCATATAACATTTTAACAATTTTATGTGAAGTTGTTCCTCTAACTAATGAGTCATCGATTAAAATAATTTTTTTGTCTTTAATTGTAGTTTGGTTAGCATTTAATTTTAACTTAACCCCTAGGCTTCTGATTTTTTGACTGGGCTCAATAAATGTTCTGCCCACATAATGATTTCTAATTAAACCATGTTCATAATTAATTTTTAAATATTGAGCAAATCCAAGAGCTGCTGCATTGCCACTATCAGGGACAGGAACAACTATATCTGCCTCAACATCGTTTTCTTTTGCAAGTTCAGCTCCAATATTTTTTCTATGCTCATAAGCTGTTTTATTATCAAGAATACTGTCAGGTCTTGCAAAATAAATATATTCAAAAACACATGGTCTCACTTTTTTAGGAGGGAAAGGTTTGATACTTTCTAATTTATCATTTTCTATCAAAACAATTTCTCCATTTTCTACGTCTCTAACAAATTTTGCACCAATTATATCTAGCGCACATGTTTCCGATGCAAGAACATAACTATTCCCTAATTTACCAATCACAAGTGGTCTAATGCCATAAGGATCTCTTACTCCAATTAATGAATTTTGAGTTAACATAACTAAAGCATATCCACCTTGAATTTGAAAAACAGCATCGACCACTTTATCAATTGTTTTAGTTCTTTTTGATTTGGCAATTAATTGAACAATTGTTTCAGTGTCTGAAGTTGAGTAAAAAATTGCTCCATCTTCGACTAGCTTTTTTCTTAGAGCAATTGAGTTTGTTAAATTCCCGTTATGAGCAACTCCAATTCCACCCGCATTTGTATCTGCAAAAAAAGGTTGGATATTTCTTAGAGTATTTTCACCAGTTGTACTATATCTGTTATGACCAATTGCGTGGTTTCCTTTAAGGTTTTTAAGAACTTTTTCTTTGTTAAAATTGTCACCAACTAATCCAAATCTTTTTTCTGAATAGTATTTTTCTCCATCAAAAGTGACTATTCCACATCCTTCTTGACCACGGTGTTGAAGCGCATGAAGACCAAGGGCCGTTAATGCAGAAGCATCTTTTGCATTACTTACACCAAATACACCACATTCTTCGTTTAGTTTTGGATCAAAGTTCTTGAATTTTTTCTTTAGAGTCTTGATATGTTTTTTCATTAGGAAATTCTTTTATGAGATAATTACTACCTTTTTTAAGGTAAGGAAAGATGTATGATTGATCTTTTTTTATAGGCCATTTATCGTGATTGTAGACAATGTGAAAGCCGGAGAAGATACAAACTGAAATTATATAAGCTTTAATAAAACCAAAAAAGAATCCAAATGTTGTGTCTAACCCTCCAATACCCGTGTATCTAACTGCTTTACTTATTCCTTTGTTAACAAGCAATACTAAAAAAATTACCACTATAAAAATAGCAATTCCAAGACCCACATCTAAAACATATTCATTATCAATAATATCTTTTAAATAAGGTTTTACTTTTGGAAATATTATTAGAGTAATAACATAGGCAAATAACCATTTCGCCATCGACAAAATACTTAATACAAATCCTTTTCTATAACAGCTAATTAAAGAAAAAATAGTTATGATTAAGTAAATTAAATCAATAATAGAAGCGGCATCATAAAGATTTTTTAAACCATCAAGCATTTAAAATCATTTTCCAAAAGGTTTAATCATTAAAATTAAGGCAGGCAGTAAAGTTAGAACAGATATCATTGCAAGTAACATTGCAATTCCAGTAAACACACCAAAATAGATTGTAGGAATAAATTTTGATAAAACTAAAATTGAAAAACCAAAGACAATAGTGATAGAAGTATTTAGTATAGCAACTCCAACAGTTGAATGACATTTTTTTAGAGTTTTACTGTAATCTTTAATCTTATTAAATTCTTCTTTAAATCTATAAATATAGTGAATACTATTATCCACAGCTATCCCAATAGTTATTGCAGCGATGGTGATAGTCATCATGTCTAACGGAATACCAAGAAGACCAATGATTCCTAAAATAAAAAAAGCTGCTATAAAATTAGGAACTACTCCAATAAGAGATAATTTAATATTTCTAAACAGAACAATAAACATTGAAAATATACCTATCATGACCAATCCTAAAGTAAGGATTTGTGACTTAAATAAGCTTTGTAATAAATTATTAAATAAAATTAAAACTCCAGCTAGTCTGTATTCGTTTTCCTGAAGACCTATTTTATCTTTTAGGTCAAAATTTATTTTATTAATCAAATCATTTCTTCTTAAGTTTTCTTGTGAGTCAATAATTCTTAAACTTATTCTAGCTTCATTATCTTCAATTGATAGGTATGGATCAATAATTTCCGTTTTGATACGTTGTGGAATTTTAGAGTATAAAACTCCCATTTCTAAAGTTCCAAGAGGTTTGTTATTGTTCAGTTGAGTTGCAACTTCAATGATTGAAGAAAAAGATAAAACTTTACCAACTTGTGGAAGACCATCTAAATAATTATGAACTGAAGCTATTCTGTCAATTTTATCTTTAGTAAACCAATATTTATCATCATTTTGATTTTCTTCATCGCCCCAATCTTCAAACTCATCATCTTCAGATGACGCCTCTTTATTTTTAGTCTCTGGAAATTTTAAAATAACTTCAAGTGGAGTAGTGCCACCTAATTCTTCATCTATAAGCTTCATTCCCTGATAGATTTCAGTATTTTTATCAAAGTAATTTATGAAGCTATTTTCTACCTCAAGCTTGCTAATTCCAACTATACTTAAAATAATAATTACTCCAGTTACTCCAAAAATTGTATTTTTATGATTTACTGCAAACAGTCCTAAAAAACTTGTAATTTTTGAGTCTTGTTCTCTTTTAAGAGTCATATTTTTTGTTGGTGCAAAATTTAAAAGAGTTGGAAGGAGAGTAAATGTAATTACAAAAGATGTAATTAATCCAAAAGTCATCATCCAGCCAAAGTCAATAATTGGTTTAATTTCACTAAAGATCAAAGATAAAAATGCAAATATAGTTGTTAAGACAGTATACAAAATAGGCCAAAACATTTTGCTGGTTGTAAGAGATATGATTTCAAAATTATTTTTTGAAGGGAAATCTTTTCTCAATTGAAGAAAGCGAGTACTCATATGTATATTCATAGCCATGGTTAGTATGAGCATTAATGCAATGAAGTTAGAGGAAATGACTGTTACTTTCCAACCTAGAATTCCTAGCAAACCCATCATGATTATAACTGAAAATAAACAACTGCTAATTGGAACAATAATCCAAATTAATTTTCTAAAGACAAACCATAAAGTTGTAATGATAAATAAAAGAACTCCTAAACCAAAAACTACAATATCACTTTTAATAAAAGTCATCATGTCATCAGCTATCATTGGAATTCCTCCTAAATATATTTTACCAACATCACCATAACTTTTAATAACTTGCCTGATCTCCAATATATTTTCATGATTTTGTTTTTTTATTCTGTCTTTGTACGCTTCGATCTCTTCTTTTGACAAATTTTCGATATTTTCTAATTTCTTATTTTCTTTAATATTTACTATTATTCCACTGGTATTTCCGTCTTCACTAATTACAAAATTTCTAAAAACTGGACTATTTAGAATTTCTTTAAAGCCACGATCTTTATCAACTTCTTCATCTTTTAAAGTTATAAAACTCTCTAATCTTTCTTGTAATGGTGCTTCTGAATTATTTAAAAGAGGTATATCTAAAAGTGTGATTACGCTATGGACCCAATTTAAACTTTGAATCTTATATTTCAAACTTAAAAGATTATTAATTGAATTGTCACTAACCATACCTTCATTTGGAGTATAAGTAAGAATCAAAAAGTCTTTTGATCCATATCTTTCTGTTACTTCCTTTAAGTATGCCAGGTCAGGGTCACCCTCTATCAATAATGTTTCAGAAGAAGCGTCTAATCTGAAATCTTTAGAGTAATAGCCAAAGCTCAATATCGCAATAACAAGTAAAACAAATACTAATTTTGGATTTTTAAGAACTCCATTTTGATAAAATTGAGCAATCATTAGCTCTTTTATATTGGAATTTAATTAATTTGAGTATCTTTAAATTTAGTGAATCTCTCTTCAAACTCAAGAGTTACATTGCCTATTGGACCGTGTCGTTGTTTCCCAATTATAATTTGAGCTAAGTGTGCAACTTCATTCATTTTAGCTTGCCATTCTGCATGTTCAACTGTTGCTTCTCTTGGCTCTTTTCTTTGTAAATAATATCCTTCTCTATAAACAAACATTACAACATCAGCATCCTGTTCAATTGAACCTGACTCTCTTAAATCTGCTAACTGAGGTTTATGATCATCTCTTTGTTCAACTTGTCTTGAAAGTTGTGATAGAGCCACTACTGGAACAGCTAATTCTTTAGCTATTGCTTTTAACCCTTGAGTTATTTGTGAGATTTCTTGAACTCTACCATCTTTATTAAATGTTGTTCCTCTCATTAATTGAATATAATCAACCACAATCATATCTAAACCAAATAATCTTTTAATTCGTCTGGCCCTGTTACTCATTGCTGCAATACTAATTGCGGGTGTTTCATCAATATATAATGGAAGTTCAGCAATATTCTTTGAAGTTTCTAAAAATTTATCAAATTGTTCATCTGATATTCTTCCTCTTCTTATATCATTTGAGCTAATTCTTGCTTGCTCTGAAATAATTCTAGTAGACAATTGTTCAGATGACATTTCTAATGAAAAAAAAGCAATTGAAGATTTTTTTCCACTGTCTTGAAGTTTTTGCGCAGCATTGAATGCAATATTCGTTGCAAGAGATGTCTTACCCATTGAAGGACGTCCAGCAATAATAATTAAATCTGACTGGTGAAGACCACCAAGTTTATCATCCAAATCTCTTAGTCCTGTTGGAACACCAACAATACCTTCTTCATTCTTGTAAGCGGCTGAGGCCATCTCAATAGTTTGTTTCATGGCTTCATCAAATTTAACTAGCGAGGAATTAAAAGAACCTTTCTCTGCCAGATCAAACAATAGTCGCTCTGAATTTTCAATAATAGTTTGACCATTGGTATCTAGTTCATTTAATTTCGCACTATCAATAGTCTGTTCAGAAATTTTGATTAATTCACGTCTTACAAACATGTCATAGATTATTTTTGAATACTCAACTGCTTGACGGACTGATGTAGAAAATTTCGTAATCTTAACTAAATATTCCGGAACATTTAAATCATCTTTTTCATCCTCAAAATAATTTTTAAGTGTGATTGGATTTGCAAGCATCCCTTTATAAATCAAACTTTCAATTGCCTCAAAAATTTTTTGATGCATTGGATCATAAAAGTTTATACTTGAAATTATTGTACTAATTTCATCAAATATATCATTACTAACTAATATTGAACCGATTACGGCTTGCTCAGCTTCAATATTATTAGGTAATTCTTTAAACTGATCTTTAACGATACTTAAATTATTTTCCATAAACAATAATTTACAGAATTATGTTTTAAATAAAATTATAAAAAATTGTTGGGGAAAAGAATGTATAATTATTGGATTGTATCAGCTGATGTAACGCTGATTGTAATTTCTGCGTCAACTTCAGAGTGTAAAGATACTTTTACTTTGAATTTTCCTAGTGATTTAATTTCTTCAACTGGTTGAATCATTGAAGGCTTAATATCAATTTTATTTTCTTCTTGAATTAATTTTGCAATCTCAGTTGGCTTAACTGAACCATATAGCTCATTGTTTTCAGTACTAAGTTTTTTAACACCATAATCTTTACCATTTATCTGTTCTGAAATTTGTGTTGCTTCTTTTTTCTTTTCATTATCTTTTTTTGACAAATCTGCTTTTATTTTTTCAACTTCAGAAATATTTTCTTTTGAAGCATATAATGCCTTTTTGTTAGCGATTAAAAAATTTCTAGCATAACCTCTTTTAACTTCTATCACTTCACCGATAGAACCAATTCTTTTTACGTTTTCTAGTAAAATTACTTTCATTTTATATTAATGCTAAATTTCTTGCTCTTTTGATTGAAAGTGACAATTCTCTTTGTTTCTTTTGTGAAACATTCGTAATTCTTGAAGGCAAAATTTTTCCATTCTCAGACATGTACTTCTTTAAAAGTCTTACATTTTTATAATCAACTGCAGGAGCACCTTTACCTGAAAGCGGACAAGTTTTCTTAAATTTATATTTATTTGGTTGAAAAATACTTAATTTAGCAAAATTGCTTTGTTTACCTTTTTTATTACCACTTTGTCTTTTAGGCATAATTAATTTTTATAACTTTCTTTTTTGTCATCATCTTCTCTCTTAGCAAAGTAATTAGCATCAAGATCAAATTTTTTAACTCTAACAGTTAAGTATCTTAATAATTTTTTATCTATAGCTTCATTTTTTTCTAACTCATCTATCACGTTACCTTTACCTTTAATTTTGAAGTGAATGTAGCTACCTTTTTTATTTTTTTTAATTAAGTAAGATAAGTTAAGTAAACCCCAATTTTCAGTTTTAACAATTTCACCTTCATTTTTTTCAACAATTTTAGAATATTTTTCTGTTAATTGCTTAATTTCACTTGGTGAAGTATCTTGTCTAGCTATAATAGTGTGTTCGTATAAATTCATTTATGTTCTTTAATAAAAAGTGAGGATATACTATTATAAATGTTCAATTACAATAGTTAAAAAGGCAAAATTAATAGTTTTTTTTATATGTTTTCAGTAATTTTTCCAGGTCAAGGATCACAAATTGTTGGTATGGGAAAGGAATTCCATGACAAGTTTGATCTTGTTAAAAATCTATTTAATGAAGCTGATGATACGCTGAATTTTTCAATATCTAAGCTAATATTAGAGGGACCAAAAGAAGAGCTAGATTTAACAGTAAATACACAACCAGCAATATTTTTAATCAGTTATTCAATTTATAATGTGATTAAAAAAGAATTTAATATCAATTTAAATAAAGCAAAATATTTTGCAGGGCATTCTTTAGGTGAATATTCTGCTTTATCTTGTGCTGGCTATCTAAGTTTTTCAGATACTTTAAAAATTTTAAGAACAAGAGGAGATGCTATGCAAAACTCAGTTCCTAAAGGACAGGGTGGGATGATTGCAGTATTAGGCTCAACGGTTGAAACAATTGAAAAAATATTAAAAGATAATCAGCAAAATTTAAATGTTCAAATTGCGAACGATAATTCAGAAGGTCAGATTGTATTAAGTGGAAAAACAGATGATTTGGATAAGTTGATGGAGATTTTAAAAGAAAATACTATTAAAAATATTAAGTTACCTGTAAGTGCACCTTTTCACTGTAGTTTAATGAGTAAAGCAACAGATATAATGAACAATGAATTAAATAAATTAAACTTTGATGAAGGCATGAATAAATTGATTTCAAATGTTACTGCTGAAGAAATATCAAATACTGATGAGCTAAAGGATTTATTAGTAAAACAAATTGAAAATAGAGTTAGATGGAGAGAAAGTGTGATTAATATGATTAATAACGATGTAAATCATTTTATTGAAATAGGCCCAGGTAAAGTGTTATCAGGATTAGTTAAAAGAATTAGCAAAGAAGTAAAAATAAATACTATCAACAATCAAGAAGATATTGAAGGTTTAGAATTATGAGTAATTTAAAAAAAAAGAATATTATTGTTACTGGTGCATCTGGCGGAATAGGTAATGCAATAATTAAAAAATTAAATGAAGCTGGTGCGAATATTTTAGCTTCGGGAACTAGAATTGAAAAACTAGAAGAACTTAAAAAAAATTTTGAAGGGATTAAAATATTAAAATTTGATATATCACAAAGTGATAAAATCGATGAATTTATTGAAAATGCTACAAATGAATTGGGTGGAAGTTTAGACGGTATTGTAAATAACGCTGGTATAACCCAAGATAATCTTGCAATTAGAATGAGCTTGGATGAGTGGCAAAAAGTTATCAATATTAACCTGACCTCAACCTTCTTAATGAGTAAATTTGCTATTAAAAAGATGCTTAAAAATAAATCTGGAAAAATCGTCAATATTACATCAGTTGTTGGTCACACAGGAAACCTAGGGCAAGCAAATTATACAGCATCAAAAGCAGGAATTATTGCCATGTCAAAAAGTCTTGCAATAGAATATGCAAAAAAAAACATCAATATAAATTGTATTTCACCAGGATTTATTAAAACAGCAATGACAGATAAAATTGATGAAAAGTTTAAAGAGATTATAGTATCAAAAATACCATCTGCCCGGCTTGGCGCACCTGATGATATTGCAAATGCTGTATTATTTTTAAGTTCAGATCAATCTGATTATATAAATGGCGAAACATTACATGTTAATGGGGGCATGTATATGGCTTGACAAAATAGCTTTTTAAACTATTAAGAATTTATAACTAAAAAGGATCAATATGTCAGATGACGTTTCAAGCAAAGTAAAAAAAATTGTAGCTGATCACTTAGGTATAGATGAAGCAAAGGTAACTGAAGAGTCTAGTTTTATAGATGATTTAGGAGCTGATAGTTTAGATACAGTTGAGTTAGTGATGGCTTTTGAAGAAGAATTTGGATCTGAAATTTCAGATAGCGAAGCTGAGAAAATTTTAACTGTAGGTGACGCAGTTAAGTTTATCGAAGGAAAAGCAAACTAATAATTTAAATGCCCTCAGAAAATGATGGCTTAATGATTGTTTTATCCTCTCCGTCGGGAGCGGGTAAAACCACATTAGTTAAGATGTTATCCAAAATGGATAACTACGAAATCTCTGTATCACATACAACCCGTCAACCAAGACTTAACGAGGAAAACAATAAAGACTACTATTTTGTCAATGAAAATGAATTCAAAAGACTGATCAATAATGAAGAGTTTCTTGAATATGCAAAAGTATTTGATAATTTTTATGGCACAACTAGAACACCTGTTATTGATAAATTAAACAAAGGTAAAAATGTTTTATTTGATATTGATTGGCAAGGTGCCGACCAGATTAAAAATAAAAAGTTAGATTATAAATTAGTAACATTTTTTATTTTACCTCCAAGCAAAGAAGTTCTATTTGAAAGACTGTCTAATAGAGACATGAAAGATAAATTAATTGCTGAAGAAAGAATGAAGCAATTTGGGAGAGATGTTTTACACTGGATAAACTATGACTATGTAGTGATTAATGATGATTTAGAAAGTTGTTATTCTAAAATTACCAATTTAATTAATGCTGAAATTTCTAACGGATCTAAAGACTATGACTCGGAATATATTCGAAGTCATGTCGAAAAATTAACCTCTTAATTTTTCATACTCAATGGTTAATTTATAATAAGTGTCACAATCTATATTTTGAGGTCTTAAATTTAAATCTAAATTAAACTTGTTGAGTAAATCAGTATTTCCATTGAATATTTTGTTAAATGGTTTTTTTAGCATCTTTCTTCTTTGACTAAAAAAAATTTGTGTAATTTTTTCTAAATTTAACGGATCTTTAATTTCAACAAATCTTTTTTTTGGAGTGAAGTGAATTACAGTGCTTTGTATTTTAGGTTTTGGTGAAAAACTTTCAGGTGGAATATCGCAAATTTTAGTTATATTTAGTCTCCAGTTTGCTAATATCGATAACCTACCATAAGAAGAAGAATTAAATTGAGCTATAATTCTGTCTGCTACTTCTTTTTGAAACATTAAAACAAGGTCAGAAAACCAATAATCATTTTTTAAGTTTATAATCCATGAACTTAATATTTCAGTTGAAATATTATACGGCAAGTTTCCAAATACTATAATTTTTTTTTTTGATAATGAGTTTTCATTAAATTTAAGAATATCTTCGTTGTAAATTTTTACTCTTTCATCAGTTATTTCTCTTAAAGATTCTACTAAAAGATTATCTTTTTCAACAAGATACATTTTGCTAGGATTATTTTTTAAAATTTCTCTAGTTAAATTTCCTGTTCCAGGACCAACTTCTAAAATTTCCTTATTGGTAATAGGTACTGTGTTAATTATCTTGTTTATTATGTTTTTATCAATTAAGAAGTTTTGTCCTAAACTTTTTTTTGCTTTAATCACTTAAAAGTCTAAGAATTTTATTGATTTAAACAAACTTAAATAGTTAGATTTATTTTTACCAAGCATACTAACATTAGGGCCGTGATCTGGAGAAACTCTTATGAAAGGAAGACCAATAGTAATGTTTATAGCATTATATTCATACAGAGTTTTTAGTGGAGTAAGCACTTGATCATGGTACATACCAATTATTATATCAAATTTTTTTCGGATATTTTTTAAAAAAACTGTATCAGCTGGAAATGGTCCCTCAATATTATAATTAAGTTTTTTTAATTTTTTTATTGTTGGTAAGATTATTTTTTGATCTTCATTGTAATGATCAATACTTTCACAATGCGGATTAAGACCTGTAACACCAATTTTTACTTTCTTGTTAAATTTTTTTTTCCAAAAATTATTTATAAGTTGAACTTTATTCACAATTTCTTTTTTACTGATTTTTTTTGAAACATATTTAATTGGTAGATGCGTTGTTAATGGACATACGGAAAGATTTTTATTGAAAATTATCATTGCAAATCTCTTTGTATTGGTTTTTTTTGCCAAATATTCTGTTACTCCATTAAATCTATTTTTTAAAAAAGTTTTCTTAGAAATAGGTCCGTTAATTAATTTATTACTAACATTATTTTTAAGTAAATCTATTGCTATATCAAAACAGACTGAAATATACTTATTTGACCTGGATGTAATTTTATCAAACGCTTGATCTTGATTTAAATCTACATCAATTAAATTTATTTTTTTTAATTTTTTTTTCCCTTTTATTGCATCTGATATATCAATTAAATTAAAACTTATTTTATTTTTTAAAATTTTAGCTTGATTTAAAAGTAATTTTTTTGAAGCAATCAGAATAATAGGTGATTTGATTTTTTTTTTTATAACTTTGAAAAAAATTTCAAAAAAAATACTGTTTGGCTCCCCAGCAACAATTATAATTGGTTTATAATTCATTAATGTCTAAATTTTTTTTAATCTTATTAAAGTAAATTTTAGAATACTGGTTTAATTGATTGTTTTTTTCAAAATTAATTAATTTTTTTAACTCTTCTTCAATATCTATATCAATCTCAGTATCTCTAATATCGTTAATTTGCAAAATTAAAAAACCACCAGGAACAACAATTGGTTTTGTAAATTCATTAATTTGTAAATTTTTGATTTCATTTCTGATATTTTTATTAAGAGAATTTTGATTTATCCAATCTAATTTACCTCCAATATTTGAAGTTGAGGATGTGCTGTATTTAAGAGCCGCATAATCATAGCCTTCATTTTTAATTGTATTACTTATTTCTAAAAATTTTTTATCTAAGTTTTTTAAATTTGATAATTCAAAAAAAATTTCAGACATAAGATAAGATCTCAAAAACTTGTTATTATTATTTTGTATTTTTTTTTTAAGTTTTTTTTTATCAATTTTAACTTTTGATGAAAATTTAATTAAAATTAATTCGTTCCACAAAGCTTCAATCTCTAATTTTTTCTTCACATCTTTAAAATTAACACCATTAATGTTAAGATAATCTTTAAAGTCATCTAAATTGTTTATGCCAATTCTAGAATAAACATTCAGTAGAATTTGTTCTAAAAATTCTTGAGGTATTTTTGGATTATTAAAATTTTTATTTATTTCAATATTTTTTATTTTTTCTTGAATAATTGATCTTTTTGCAAGTTTAATTACATCTTTTTTTTTTGATTTTTTTAAATTTGGATTCAAAGAGATTAAATATTTAAATTCATTATTAATATCTAAACTAGTTATTATTTCATTTTCAATTTTTACTAATATTTTATTTTCAAGAGAAATTGCATTTGAGTCATAAATAAAAAGAATTAGTGTAAAAAAAACAAAAATTATTTTTTTATTCATTTATCTAAACCATCCTTTTAAACCACTTTGACCAGGTGATTTCTTATAAATTTCTCTCTCGTATGTTGTAAGAGGAATTAGTGTTATTGAAAAAAATAAATCCTCTGTGGGTTTTAAATCATTGTCTTGATAGAAGCTTTTATTAAATCTTAATGCTGCTGTTAAACAATCATTTTTATACTCATAGCTTAGATTATAATATTCTGTTAAGTTAATTTTTTTATTCCTTCTGGTAGAAAAACTGAGAGAAGTATTATCATTAATTTTATATTCTGTAACATTTGAGAGTAAATGAGTTGATCCAATTTCATTTCTTTGTTCAATATAATTAAAAGTTGTTACAAAATTATTTATTGATATTTCAGTCTCAATTGAGTTTGAATTTATAGTTTTCATGTCGTTATCTAATGAAAAATTGTAGCCTAAATTTACGTTTTCAAATAACGTATTTTTAATTGATCCAAATATATCTGAATTTTTTCTATTTATTGTTGAACTTATTGGAATATCATCTTCATTTTGATCTCTTAACACTGTTGCAAGTTTAAATTCCAAATATTTGTCTTTTGTATCTTCTAATTCATTTGTAGACACATTTTTCTCTAGTGGATCAAACTTATAATCCAATCCTAATGTTAGGGATCTTCCAGCTTCAAAATCATTTGATAAACCAAGTCTATTTATATCAAATACATTTCCCGTTGTAATATTAGCTGATGAACCGCCATGATTATCCATGTTATTTCCTGGATTTATTAGAAAAGAAATTTTTGGTGTTAGTGTTTCTCTGATCATATTTTTTGATTTTAATAATGGGAAAGAGCTATTAATTTTTAATGCACTCATTCCATCTATTTGCGCTCTTGAGGTATATAGGGCATCATTTTTACCAATAGAATTTAAATTTTTGAAATAAAGGTTAAAATTATTTTTAAAACCTAATTTAGATATAAAATCATTAGAGTTATAATTAAGATTATTAGTAACTGTTGTTCTCAAATTGTTTGTGTTTGAAAGCTTGTTGTTACCAGATGAACTAAAATTAAGAGAACCACCAATTGAAGTATCATCAATTAAAGATGTAATATTTTTTGAAAAATCATAATAAGGCAAAGTATATTGAAATCTATCACTATGTTTTATTCCTAGATTTTCATAGACCTCAAGACCTGTTGTAAGATTTTGGTTTTCTTTATCAAGATAAATTTTAATATTTGAGTTCATTGTTGAGTTGCTACCTGGCATTACAGGAGTATCAAATAAATTATTTTGAAAAACTTTTAAATACGTATCATTAGTCACTTTTTCAATTTGTGCTTCAAATTTACTTTCTAAATAATTTGGTATATTCAGATCACTTTTGTAATTAAGAAATAAATGATTAACATTTTTAATTTTATTATCTGTATAAGATTTGTAATCTCTCAGAAAAGCAAAATCTGCAATTAAATAGGAGTTTTTATCTTTTTTTCTAAACTCACTTTGTAAAATATATTTTTCTTTTTCAAATTTTGTAAGTTTTTCAAAAAATGTTGGTTTAAATGTTAAATCTTTATCGTGTCCTAAAGTTTTAAAATAAGGAATGTATAATGATGATCCTAATGTTTCTGAATTGTTAAATTGAGGTTGCAAAAAACCACTTCTTCTCTCTACTGTAGGATCAGGATGAAAAAATTTTGGAAAATATAATACTGGCACATCATAAATTTTAAGAATTGCATTCTTATAAATCATATCTTTTCGGATTTTATCGTGAGTTATAGTCTGTGCCTTAATACTCCAAGGTGGACAATTATCATTAATTTTACAACTAGTGAAAACTGCATTATTTACTATTGTTTTAGTTTCATCACTACTAGATGATGATCCATATAATCGAGGATCTTGATTTTCATCATCGAAGATATTCTTATGAGTTTTAATTTTAGTTTCTTTAGCTATGTGACTTTTATCTCTAAAATTAAAAAAACCTTCTGAAAAAAAATATTCATCAGTTTCACTCTGTGCAACTTTTGCTAGAATTTTGACTTTTTCTCCTTTTAAGAGTTCTTCACTAATATTATATTCAAAATTATCCAGTTTATAAATATTTCCATTATCATCCTTAACGACTGATTTATTTTGAGAGAATAGTTTTTCATTATTTCTCAGGTAGCTTACATTCTCTGAATTAAATATATATTTTTTTTCTATTAAAGCTTTAGTTTTCCCCTCAGTAAAAATTTTTTCCTGATTTTTAATGTAAGTTGCTTTGTCAGTAAAGATTGTGGTATCTTTTTCAAAATCTTTTACAATAACATTTTTTTTTGCCTTAAAAATATTGTTTATTTTATCATATTCAAGACTCGATGCTGTGATAGTATTATTTTCATTTACTGCTTTAGAATTTCCAGATGTAAAAATTTTTTCATCATTCTTAAAGTAAACTACTTTATCAGATGTGATAGTTACATTTTTTGCATCATTTTTATACTCTACATTTCCAATTGCCTCTAAAATATTTGTTATTTTATTATAAAAAAAGTTTTCTGCATAAATTTTGCTTCCATCCTCAGTACTTGCAGTACCTCCTTTATAACCATTAATTTGGTTTCCTTTTTCTAGAATTTCAATTTCGGTTACATTAAATATAAATGGCTCATTTGCATCTACATTTTTTAATAATAGCAAGCAATAAAACAGAACAAATAAAAAATATTTAAATTTATTTTTCATTAATATTTACTAACATTATTAAATTAACCAAGGTTAAAAAAATTATTGGTGTCCACACAGAAACAATTAATGGAATTTTTTCTGTTGAACCCATTACATTAAATAGATTATTTATATAATAAATCACAACAGAAAAAAATAAACCAATAACTATCTTAATAATTTTACTATTAGATTTTTTTGTGTTGAACATAATAATTGATGATAGAATTGTCATTATAACTAAAAACAATGGATACGTTGCAATTTTATAAATTTGCATGTCAACATCTATAGTAGAATAATTCAATAATTTATAGTTTTGTCTTAAATCAACAAGTTTTAATAATGACAAAGATGAAAGATTTGAAAATAAACTTTCGACCCTTTTCTGATTAAAATTAGATTGAAATTTTATTAAATTAACTTTTTGACTAATATTGTTTTTAAAAATTGTTGCATCATAGATCAACCATTCATTTTTTTTTATATCTATCCTGTCACTATTTATACTCTCAACTAAATTGAACTCACTATCAAAAGTTGATATGAATGTGTTTGTAAGAAAATTATTGTTTACTTTTGACGAATTTATTATATTTGTTTGGCCATTAACAACATCTTTAATCCATAAGCCATTTTTGTTAATTACAGCTAAATATCTCTGATCTTCAGAAAATTGCGTTTTAATTTGCAAGTAATAATGCTGCAAATTTGAAGAAAGTGAGTAAAATAAGGTAATGCTTAATACTCCAATAATAAAACTGACCAAACTCAAAATTTGAATTATTTTAATATTTTTTAATCCAGAATATTTAAAGATATTTATTTCATCATTATTAAATAATTTTATGAAGAAAAATTGTGTGCCTATTAAAAAAATAAAAGGAAACATTTCAAAAATTATTGATGGCGAGCTCATAATAGATAAGTAGATTGGATAGAATGAGCTTACTTCTTTATTACTAAAAAATTCAATCTCTTTAAGAATATTTAGAATAAATACAAGACATATCATAACGAAAAAAACATTTAAAAACGATTTTACAAATCCATTAACTATAAATTTTGTATATGTCTTCATTATTTAAAATTTTTATTAATTAAACTTAATTTAAAAATAAAAATTAAGTAAATAATTATAGTTAAAATAATTGGCAAAAATAAAATTAAAATGTTCCTTAGCAGATCATTGGTTAGATAACCAAGTGAGCTTTCAGATAAAATAATTACTCCAAAACCAATAAAAAAAATTAAATATTTATTTTTACTGTATTTAATATTTTCTTTTGAGTTTAAAATTAATAATAAAGAAATTAAAATTAAAACTGGAAGATAAAAGGGATTAATTAATCTTTTAAATAATTCCTTGTAAATATTTCTTGGATCGTCTTTATAGCAATTTAAAACTTCAATTTTTTTTATGTTTAAAATAGATTGCAAGCAGTGGATTAGATTTATTGTTGATAATTCTTGATTTTTTTTGTGAGTAACAAGATGTGAGTCCATATTTGATAGTCCAAAATCCGATTTCGAGAAATTAAAATTTGTAATGTTTTTACCATTTTGGTTTAATGTCTGACCATCATAAAGAACTAAAATTTTTTTATTACCTTTTAATTCAAAAATTCCTTTTTTTGCAAAAGTAATTTGGAATCCTGAGTCTGAGTTGTTTTTTTTGATATATATATTTTTAAATTCATCAAGATTATTTTTTTCCTCTGCATAAATAGTGAGTCCTTTTATAGTATCATTAAATTTTTTTGGTTTTATTAAACCCTCAAAATAATCTACATTAGAACTTCTTAATTTTGATCTAGCTAATTCTTGAGATTTTGGCACAAGAATAGAGAGAAGTATTATCTGTGCAAACATTATTAAAATTGAAATCCAGAAAAAAAATTTTATTACATCTAATTTACTTATGCCATGATTCCAGAAAATAATTAATTCATTGCTTTCTTCATATTTTATAAATGTATAGGCAAAACTAAAAAAGAGTGCAAAAGGTAAAATTCTACTGATAATTTTTGGAAAATTTAATAATGTATAATTAAAATAAACAGTATAATTACGACCATCTTCGATCATTATATCTAAAAAATTTACTGCTTGAAAAACCCAAATAATAGTACTGATACCAAATATAGCTAAAAAGAAAAATGTTAAACAGTCTAATAATAGTTTCCTAAATATAATTTTTTTCATTGAAATATCTTAATTTAAACAATATATAGCATCCTACTCGTGTAGAGTGTATTTAAATTTATGAGTGTCCAAATTAATTATAAAAGCAATAGTTTAAAAAATAATTTAACTAACCTTATCTTATTTGTTGATGAAAAATTCAATATTAGTGCATTAAAAAAACATATTTCAAGTTCTGAATTTTCTTACATTTCAGACCTGTTAAAGAATAGTGATCTAAAAAAAGATTTACTTGTTTTCAAAATTAACTCAAAAAAAACAATATTTTTAGTTTCAATTAAGAAGGAAATTAAAACTTCTGATATAGAAAATTTAGGTGCCAAGTTTCATAGTCATATAAAATATGATAAAAAAAATGATTATTATGTAAATTCAGATACGGTTGTCAGCAAAATAAAGAATTTTATAGGATATTTTTTGCATGGAGTAAAATTAAAATCTTATGAATTTGACATTTATAAATCAAAAAAAAATAAAAAGCTTGTTTCTATCAATGTTATTGGAAATAAAAACAAACTATCTTCAAAAGATCAATTAAGATTTAAAGCTTTAGAAGAGGGAACTTTTTTTGCAAGAAACCTTGTTTCAGAACCAGGTAATATTTTGCACCCAGATGAATATGCAAAAAGAATAAATTCACTTAAAAAATTTGGATTAAAAATTAGAATATATGATGAAAAGAAATTAAAAAAACTTGGAATGAATGCTTTGCTTGGAGTTGGTCAAGGAAGTATTAGAGGATCTTATCTTGTAACAATGGAATGGAATGGAGCAAAAAATAATTCAAGACCTTTGGCATTTGTTGGAAAAGGCGTTTGTTTTGATACAGGTGGTATTTCACTTAAGCCAGCTAAGTTTATGGAAGACATGACGTACGACATGGCAGGTTCAGCAACGGTAGTTGGGTTAATGAAAAACTTAGCTGTAAGGAAAGCAAAGATTAATGCTGTTGGTGTTGTAGGGCTTGTAGAAAATATGCCTGGTGGAAATGCTCAAAGACCTGGTGATATTGTTAAATCATATAGTGGCAAGACAATTGAAATATTAAATACTGATGCTGAAGGTAGATTGGTTTTAGCTGATGCTCTTACTTTCACTGAAAGAAAATTCAAACCTAAATTTATGGTTGATTTAGCAACACTTACAGGTGCAATTATAGTTTCTCTTGGATCAGAGTATGCTGGTCTTTTTTCAAACGATGATAAATTATCTAAACAACTAATAGAAGCTGGAGATAAAGTGGATGAAAAATTGTGGAGAATGCCATTACATAAAAACTTTGATAAATTAATAGACTCTAAAAATGCTGATATGCAAAATATTAATTATGTTGGTGGAGCAGGATCAACTACTGCAGCACAATTTTTACAAAGATTTATTTTAAACAAAACATCTTGGGCACATTTAGATATAGCAGGTATGGCTTTTTCAAAATACGGAGGAGCGTTAAATTCAGGTGGAGCAACAGGCTATGGTGTGAGATTATTAAATAAACTAATAGAGGACGATTATGAGTAATACTGAACAAACATTATCAATTATTAAGCCAGATGCAGTAGAGAGAAATTTAGATAATGAAATTAAGGAAATGTTTAAAAATAAAGGTTTTTCAATCGTAAAAGAAAAAAAAATTCAAATTGAAAAATCAGAAGCAGAAAAATTTTATAAGGTTCATGAGACAAAACCATTTTATAATGACCTTTGTGCATATCTGTCCTCTGGACCAATTGTAGTAATGATTCTTGAAAAAGAAAATGCGGTATTAGGCAATAGAGAGCTAATGGGTGCTACAAACCCAAATGACGCAGAAGAAGGAACTATCAGAAAAAAATATGGAATTTCTATTGATAAAAATTCTGTACATGGATCAGATAGTGTCGAAAATGCAAAAATTGAAATAGACTTCTTTTTTAAAGATTAAGCATCTTCATAATAGCAGCCGGATACAGTTTATGTTCTTGGATCAAAATCCTTTTTGCTAAACTTTTAGGAGTATCAAACTTGTAAATTCTAACTTTCTTTTGATTAATAATTTTACCAGAATCTAGTTTAGAATTAACAAAGTGAACAGTACACCCAGAATATTTATCTTTGTTTTTGATAGCTTTTTCGTGAGTATTTAATCCTTTATATTTTGGAAGAAGAGAAGGGTGAATATTTAAAATTTTTCCTTTAAAGCTCTTAATAAATCTCTTGGATAAAATTTTCATAAAACCAGCAAGACAAATTAAATCAATATTATTTTTTTTTAATTCATCGATAACTTTTTTTTCAGATAAAATGTTTTTAAAATCAAATATTTTTTTTTTAATTTTGCAAAGTTTTGAATATTGTAAGCCTTTAGCTTGAGGATTATTAGAAATAATCATCTTAATGATAATTGGTGATTTCTTAAGTTTAGAAAATTTTATAAGAGATTTTAAATTACTACCTGTTCCAGAAATAAAAATTGCTGTGTTAATTTTGTTAGATCCAGTTGATAGAGCCATTTAATTTAACTTTATCTTTAAAATTTTTAGTAATTTTTCCTATAACATAAGGTTTAAAATTATTAGTAAAATATTTTTTAATTTTAACTAATTTTTTTGGATTAATTATCAAACAAAAACCAACACCACAATTGAAAGTTTTAAGCATTTCTTTATCAGATATTCCATTTTTATGTAACCATTTGAAAATTTTAGATGTTTTAATTTTTTCTAAATTTATTTCTGCTGAAAAATTATTTGGAATTATTCTTTTAATATTATCAGCTAAACCACCTCCAGTAATATTAGCACATCCATTAATTAAATCTTTATCTATCAATTTTAAAACCTCACTAACATAAATTTTAGTTGGTTTAATTAATTCTTTTTTTAAAAATTTATTTTTTTTGATATCTATTTTTTTTTGCTTGATAAGATAACGCACTAAAGAATATCCATTCGAATGTAAACCGCTTGAAGGAATGGCCAAAATTAAATCATTATTCTTAATTTTATTTTTACTTAAAATTTTATTTTTACCAACAATTCCAACTGCAAAACCTGCAATATCGAATTTACCTTTTTCATATGTGCCTGGCATTTCAGCGGTTTCTCCACCAACTAACTCGCATTGAGAGAGCTTGCAGCCTTTCACAATGCCTTTAATGATCGATTTTAATTTTTTTAAATCAATCTTATTAATGGATATGTAATCGAGAAATAATAAAGGTTTTGCACCTTGAACAATTAAGTCATTAACACTCATTGCAACTAAATCAATTCCAATAGTATCGTATTTATTAAGTGTGTTTGCAATTTCTACTTTAGTACCAACACCATCAGTACAGGCAACAATTTTGGGTTGATTTATATGACTTGGAATGTCTGATATTGAACCAAATCCACCAATATTTGAAAACTTTTTTTTGCCCCTTTTTTTTGTTGAAACAGAAGAAATGAAATTAACAAATTTATCAGCAGCATTTATGTTAACTCCGCTTTTTTTATAGGTTATTAATTTATTATTCATTAATATGTTTTATGAGATTTAATATTAAACTTTTTAATTATAAAAGATTATATATTTATTTTTGCTTTCTGGCTTTGTTAAATATTTTTTTTTCCACAGAAAATATTCAAGCAAAGACTTTTTCAATAAATGATGTAGAAATATCTACTCCTTTTGAGATTGATTTTGATAAAAACAAGATAATTGACGAGGGTTTTGTGCAGGCATTTGATAGGTTGGTGTTATCAATATTACAAACGCAGGATCAAACGAAGCTTAGCAAAACACCACTTGGTTTAATCAAAAGTATGATTGAAACTTTTTCTGTTCAAGAGGAAAAATTTATTGATGAGGTGTATTATTTATCTTTAAATGTATCATTTAATAAAAAAAAAATATTAAATCTAATGGAGGAAAAAAATATTTTTCCATCTCTTCCAGTTGAAAAAAAAATATTTTTTTTGCCAATTATAGTAGATAAAAATAAAGATGAAATTTTAATTTTTTCTGAAAATTATATTTATAATAATTGGAATTCTAATAATCAAAAATATCATTTATTAAAATATATTTTACCTACCGAGGATCTAGATGATTTTAATTTAATAAAAAGATATTCTAAAATTTTGGAAAGTTATAATTTTAGTGAAATTATTAAAAAATATAATTTTGATGAATATATTATATCAATCATCTTTAAAGAAAATAATTCAATTAAAGTTTTAAACAAAATAAGCTTTAATCAAAAAGAGGATCTTAAAAATATTAGTTTTCAAAATCTCAATATAGACAACTATAAAGAGGCAGATAAATTAATCGAAAGTTTAAAAAGTGTTTATGAAAATTATTGGAAGAGTAAAAATGAAATTAATACATCAGTAAAGACATCTTTAACTGTCTCAATTAACAACAATAGCAATTCAGAGATTTCAAAATTTGAAGAAATATTAGATAATGCAGATCTTGTATATAATTATTTTATTTATAAATTTAATAATAAAGATAGTTTTTATAAAATTATTTTTAATGGATCTCCAGACCATTTCCTTAAATATATGAAAAATAAAAATTATGAATTCAATATTCAAAATAAAATTTGGTCAGTTAAATGAATGATTTAAATCAATTAATTCTTAATTTTGACTATGATCAAAATTTTAAAGATCAAGATTTTTATGTTTCAAAAAGTAATGAGTTTGCATTTAAACTATTAAATAGTTGGCCTAAGTGGGAAAAAA
>CACEFI010000003.1 GCA_902558795.1 uncultured Pelagibacteraceae bacterium
ATTTTTTTTAGCAAATTTTAAAAAAGCATTTGGTTTTTTTCCCTCTAGATCTGACATAAAGCCATGTAAAAAAACAATAAAAGGAGCATCTTTGTGAATATTGCAAATAAATCTTATTTTCTTATTTTTTGATATTTTGTGATATTTGAAATTAGTCATAATCGTTTATATGTTGAATCTAATACTATATAATCATATCAAATGTCATCTAGTTTAAAAGTTTTACAAGTCATACCAAAATTAGGTTATGGTGGAGCAGAAACAGGCTGTTATGACATTGCTCATTATTTACCTGAAAATGATTGTGGATCTTATATTGTAACCAGTGGAGGAGAACTTCTCAAATTTATTGATAAAAACAAAGTAAAAGTAATAAAACTTCCTGTTCATAGTAAAAATCCATTAATTATATTCATAAATTTTTTAGCTTTAATTTGGGTGATACTGATTAATAATATTTCGATTGTGCATGCTAGAAGTAGAGCTCCTGCTTGGTCATGTTTATTAGCTGCAAAAATTACTGGTAGAAAATTTGTTACTACTTTTCATGGGACTTATAATTTTAACAGTAAAATGAAAAAATTGTATAATTCTGTAATGGTAAGGTCAGATTTAATTATAGCAGGATCTAATTTTATTTTTTCTCATATTAAAGAAAATTATACAAAATATCTTGATGCTAAAAAAAAACTTTTAGTTATTTTTAGAGGAATTAATGTCGATTATTTTGATCCAACTACCAAACTAGATAGTGATGAAAAAAAATTATTAAATGAATGGCAAATAGAAAAAGATAAAAAGATAATTCTTTTACCTGGAAGATTAACTGGATGGAAAGGACAAGAAGTTTTTATAGAGGCAATTAATTTAGTAAATATTGAACTTGGGTATGAAGCTTTTTATGCTGTAATACTTGGTAGTGACCAAGGTAGAGATCTATATAAAAAAAAACTTATCAGACTTACAGAACAACATAGATTAATTAATCAGGTCAAATTTATTGATCACTGTAAGGATATGGCCTTAGCTTATAAAGTGTCTGATTTTGTGGTATCAGCCTCAATTGAACCAGAAGCCTTTGGAAGAGTTGCTGTTGAAGCACAATCAATGGAAAAACCAATAATTGCAAGTAATATTGGTGGATCTAATGAAACTGTAATTGACGGAAAAACTGGATTTTTATTCGAGTCTAATGACCCAAAATCATTAAGTAAAAAAATTTTAAAAGTGCTTTCTATGGATGAAGCATCATTGCAATCGATAGGTAAAGAGGGAAGAAAAAATATAATTCAAAAATTTAATGTTGAAAAAATGTGCTTTTCTACTTATTCAGAGTATAAAAGAATAATAAACTAATGCCTATAATTACACTACCAGATGGAAATAATTTAACATTTCCAGACAAAGTTACAGGTCTAGATGTAGCTGAAAAAATAAGCAAGTCACTTGCTAAACAAGCTATGGTCATAAGTGTTGATGGTGATTTAAAAGATTTAGATTTTTTAATAGAAAAAGATTGTTCAATTGAAATTTTTACCTCAAAAAATCCTGAGGGCCTAGAAACTATTAGACACGATACAGCTCATATATTAGCTATGGCTGTTCAAGAACTGTTTCCCGGAACACAAGTAACTATAGGGCCAGTTATTGAAAATGGTTTTTATTACGATTTTGCAAGAAAAGAACCTTTTACTGAAGATGATTTAGAAAAAATTGAAAATAAGATGAAAGAAATTGTGGACAGAAATGAAATCACAAAAAGAGAAGTTTGGGAGAGAAATAAAGCTATTTCACATTTTAAAGAAAAAGGAGAAACTTATAAGGCGGAATTAATTGAAGCAATCCCAGAAAATGAAGATGTGTCGATTTATTTTCATGGTGAGTGGCACGATCTTTGTAGGGGACCACATCTTAGTTCAACAAGTAAAATTGGAAAATTCTTTAAACTTACTAAAGTTTCAGGAGCCTACTGGAGAGGTGACTCTAAAAATGAAATGTTGCAAAGAATATACGGTACAAGCTGGGCAACTCAAAAAGATTTAGATGAACATTTAAAAAGAATAGAAGAAGCCGAAAAGAGAGATCATCGAAAACTTGGAAAAGAAATGGATCTATTTCATTTTAGAGAAGAAAGTCCGGGCTCAGTATTTTGGCACGAAAAGGGGTGGGCTCTTTTTCAAAATTTAATTAATTACATGAGAAGCAGACAAGATGAGGCAGGCTATAAAGAGGTGAATACCCCGGAGATATTGGATAGACAATTATGGGAAAAATCTGGACACTGGGAAAAGTATGGAGAGAATATGTATACTTCAGAGACACCTGATGAAAAAGTTTTTGCAATAAAGCCAATGAACTGTCCTGGTCATATTCAAGTATTTAATCAAGGTTTAAAAAGTTATAGAGATTTACCTTTAAGATATGCAGAATTTGGAAAAGTACATCGTTATGAACCATCTGGAGCATTACATGGCTTATTGAGGGTAAGAGCATTCACACAAGATGATGCGCATATTTTTTGCTCGGAAGATCAAATTACTAGTGAATGTTTAACTGTAACTAATTTAATTTTAGATATTTATAAAGATCTTGGTTTTGAAAATGTAATATTAAAATATGCTGATAGACCCGAAGTTAGAGTTGGAGAAGATAAAATTTGGGACAAAGCAGAAGCTTCTTTACTTGAGGCAGTTAAAGCTTCTAAATTAGAATATAGTATTAATAAGGGAGAAGGTGCATTTTATGGGCCAAAAATTGAATTTGTATTAAGAGATGCAATCGGCAGAGATTGGCAGTGTGGAACTTTACAAGTTGATTTAAATTTACCAGGAAGATTAGATGCCTCTTATGTTGATAAAGACGGGTCTAAAAAAATTCCAGTTATGCTTCATCGAGCTTTATTTGGTTCGCTAGAAAGATTTATTGGTATTTTAATTGAAAACTATGCAGGAAAGTTTCCATTTTGGATATCTCCTCTGCAAACTATGGTGATACCTATTTCAGAGGAATTTAATGACTATGCAATTGAAGTATCAAAAAAAATAAAAGATGTAGGTATTAGTTCGTCAGTAGATTTAAAAAATAATAATTTAAATTACAAAATTAGAGATCATTCTCTAGCAAAAATACCGGTTTTATTAATTTGTGGTAAAAAAGAAGTTGACTCCAATTCAGTAACTATTAGAAGATTAGACTCTAACAAACAAGAAAATATGGACATAGACCAATTTTTAAAAACATTCTCTGCTTTAAATAAAGCATCATCAAACTAAGTGGCAGATTTCAAACAAAATTATTTTCAAAGAAGAACTAAAGATCGAGGACCAAGATCTAATAATAGAATTTCTTCTCCAGATGTTCAGGTTATAGCAAGTGATGGCGAAAATCTTGGTGTGATGAGTACTAACGAAGCAATCTCAATGGCAAAAAATCAAGGTTTAGACTTAATAGAGATAGCAGCTAACGCAAACCCACCTGTTTGTAAGATTATGGACATGGGTAAATTTAAATATGATGCCCAGAAGAAAGCAAATATTGCCAAGAAAAAACAAAAAATTGTTTCACTAAAAGAAATTAAAATGAGACCAGTTACAGAAACCCATGATTATGACTTTAAGGTTAAAAATGCAAAAAAATTTATAGCTAAGGGAGATAAAGTAAAATTTACTGTCAGATTTAAAGGCCGTGAATTACAACACTCTCATTTAGGGAAAGAATTAATGGATAAGATCAAAGAGGACATGAAAGACATTGGTAGGGTAGAATTACACCCTAAGTTTGATGGAAAGCAAATGATCATGGTAATTCAGCCTTTATAGGCCTTAATATAGGTTGTAAATTTATATCAATCTTTGTATAACACCGCAGAATTATGCCAAAATTAAAAACAAAAAGCTCAGCAAAAAAAAGATTTAAGATATCAGCAAAAGGCAAAGTAATGACAGCCCAAGCTGGTAAGAGACATGGTATGATTAAAAGAACGAATTCTCAAATAAGAAAATTAAGAGGCACAACAATTATGTCTAAGCAAGATGGCAAAATTGTTAAATCATACATGCCTTACAGTTTAAGAGGTTAATAATGGCAAGAGTAAAAAGAGGCGTAACTAGCAAAGCAAAACATAAAAAAGTTTTAAAAGCTGTCAAAGGTCAATGGGGCAGAAGAAAAAATACTATCAGAGTAGCTAAGCAAGCAATGGAAAAAGCAATGCAGTATGCTTACAGAGATAGAAGAAATAAAAAAAGAGATTTCAAATCCTTATGGATACAAAGAATTAATGCTGGTGTAAGAGCTGAAGGATTAACATATTCAAAATTTATCAATGGTCTTGGTAAATGTGGTATTACAATAGATAGAAAAATTCTTGCTGAAATTGCTTACGATAGCCCAGAAGCATTTAAAACAATTGTACAAAAAGCTCAATCCGCTTTAAATTAATCTTCTCTATTGTTTTTATTTCTTAAGGAAATAATCTATCAATATGTCAGACTTAAAAAATATTCAAAATGACTATTCTGCTAAACTAAATAACAATTTAAGTTTAGAAGAAATTAATCAAATTAAAACAGAGCTATTTGGAAAAAATGGTCTAATTTCTTCTCAATTCAAAAATATTGCATCTATTCCTGAAGCAGATAGAAAAAAATTTGCATCAGATCTTAATCAAATTAAGGATGAGTTACAAAACTTAATAACTAATAAAATTAATGAGATTGAGTCAAAAAAAATAAATGAAAAATTAGAAAAAGAAAAAATTGATGTAACGCTTCCCGAAAGACCATTTGTTAGAGGTAAAATTCATCCTGTTTCACAAACTATAGATGAAATTTCATCAATCTTTTCTGAAATTGGATTTAGTGTTGAAGAGGGTCCGGATATTGAAAATGAATATAATAATTTTACAGCTTTAAATACCCCTGACAATCATCCAGCAAGAGACATGCATGACACATTTTATCTTGATGAGAATAAAGAGGTATTATTAAGAACTCATACATCTCCAGTTCAAATCAGAACAATGTTAAAAGATAGGCCTCCATTTAAGATTATTGCGCCAGGAAGAACTTATAGGTCTGATAGCGACCAAACACATGCACCTATGTTTCATCAAGTAGAGGGATTGCATATAGATAAAGACATAAATATGGGACACTTAAAAGGTTGTTTAAATTATTTTATTAAAGAGTTTTTTGAAGTTGAAAAAATTAAAATGAGATTTAGACCAAGTCACTTTCCATTTACGGAACCATCAGCAGAAGTAGATATCGGATATGAAATTAAAGATGGAAAAATTGTTATTGGAGAAGGTGATCAATGGCTTGAAATCTTAGGATGTGGAATGGTCCACCCTAATGTTTTGAAAAATGTGAAAGTTGATCCTTCAAAATATCAAGGATATGCGTTTGGTATTGGGATTGATCGATTGGCGATGCTTAAATATGGTATTAATGATTTAAGAGCTTTCTTTGATTGTGATTATAGATGGTTAAATCATTTTGGATTTGATCCATTAGATGTGCCATCAAATTATAGAGGTTTAAGTCGATGAAAATCACATTTGATTGGATAAAAGATCACTTAGATACAAAATTTAAAGAGGATAAGCTCTTAGAGCAGTTAACAAATGTTGGGCTTGAGGTTGAAGGTGTAGAAAATTTATCAACTGGACTTGATTTGTTTAAAGTAGCGAAAATTTTAAAAACAGAAAAACATCCAAACGCAGATCGACTTAAAGTTTGTGATGTTGATGTAGGAGAAAAAGAAATAAAAAAAGTTGTATGTGGAGCACCAAATGCAAGAGAAGGGTTGATTACAGTATATGCTCCCCCTGGAGCTATTGTTCCTAAAAGCAAAGTAAAACTTGTAGTAGCCAAAATTAGAGATGTTACTTCTTATGGAATGCTTTGTTCAGAGTCTGAATTAGATTTATCTGATGAAAGTGATGGAATAACTGAATTATCTTCAAAAAAATATGGAAAGAGTATTGGAAAAAGCTATTTTTCAAAATCAAACTCTAATCTTATAGATCTATCAATTACTCCTAATAGACCAGATTGTCTTGGCGTTCGAGGGATAGCGAGAGACCTTGCTGCTTCGGGTTTTGGAAAATTAAAAGATTTAAAAGAAAAAAAAATTAAATCTAAAAATAAACAAACTGTAAAAGTAAAAATTAATAAAGAAAAAGGTCAAGCTTGTAGTTCTTTTGGCAGCTGTTTAATTACTAATGTAGAAAATACCGAGAGTCCTAAATGGTTAAAAGACAAACTACTTTCAGTTGGTCAAAAGCCAATTTCAGCAATAGTTGATATTACTAATTATGTAATGCTTGATATTAATCGACCATTGCACGCTTATGATGCTGATAAAATTGAAAAAGGTATTGTAGTTAGAAATTCAAAATCTGGAGAAGAATTCACAGCTCTAGATAACAAGAATTATAAATTAGATGATGGGATGTGTGTAATTAGTGACAGCAAAGGTGTATTAGGATTAGGTGGAATTATTGGAGGAACAAGATCTGGTACAGAATTTGATACCAAAAACATATTGTTAGAGTCAGCGTATTTTGAACCAAGATCAATTAGAAGCACATCAAAAAAACTAAACTTAGATACAGATGCAAAGTTTAGATTTGAGAGAGGTATAGATCCATTATCTATCGAAGACGGATTAAACAAAGCAGCACTACTCATTAAAGAGATTTGTGGTGGAGAAATTAGTAAAATTGACATTCAAAGAATTGAAACAGGCAAAGTTAGAACTATCAAATTTTATACTAATTTATTTGAAAAAGTAACAGGTTTTAAAATTTCTATAAAGGAGATTTTAAAAATCCTTGAAAACCTTGGTTTCAAAATCAAAAAGGAAAAAAATTATTTAAAATTATCAGTTCCAACTTGGAGACCAGATATTTCAAAGGAAATAGATATTGTTGAAGAGTTAGTGAGAATAACTGGTTATGATAAGATAAAAATTATAGATCCTATTAAAGAAAGAAATAAATCTACTTTAACTCAGTCGCAAAAGTTATTTCATTTTTTACAAAGAGCGATTGCTTCAAAAGGATATTTAGAGGCAATAACCTGGTCATTTACTGACTCAAATTATAATGATCATTTTAAAGATAAGAATAAAGAAATAAAAATTATAAACCCGATAAGTTCAGATTTAGGAGTTTTGAGAAACTCAATATTTTCAAATTTGATTATGTATATGAATAAAAATTTGGACAGAGGCTTTAAAGATTTATCAATATTTGAAATAGGTCCAATTTTTACTGGTTCAAATCCAGGTGAACAAAATACAGTAGTCTGTGGATTATCAGTAGGTAAAAAATCAAGATTATCGTGGATTGAAAAAGAGAGAAATGTTGATGTGTTTGATGTTAAAAGAGATGTAGTTCAAACTTTAGTTGAAGCAGGATATAATTCAGACAAATTTTTTATAGATAGTGAAACACCAAATTACTATCATCCAGGTAAGTCAGGAAGATTATTTCTAAATAGAGGCAAAGATCAAATAGCAGCTTATTTTGGTGAAATTCATCCAAATATTTTAAAAAAGATTGATATTAAAACAGAGTCTCTAATGGGCTTTGAAATTTTTGTAGACAATTTAAAACTACCAAAAAAAACATTAAAAGATCAAAAGACTAAATTTCAAGTATCTGATTATCAAAAATCTGAGAGAGACTTTGCGTTTATAGTTGATAAAGAAATTAAAGCTCAAGATTTAATTAATGCTGTTTCAAGTGTAGATCAAAAACTAATTAGTAATATTAGAGTATTTGATGTCTATGAAGGTGAGAATATTCCAGAAAATCAAAAATCAATAGCAATTAGTGTAACCATACAATCATTTGAAAAAACATTGAATGATAATGATTTAGAAAATATTAATAATTCAATAATTAAAACAGTTGAAAATAAAACTGGTGCCAAGATACGTTCATAAAGCAAATGAGTAATATTGATAATATAAGAAATTTTGCGATTATTGCTCATATTGATCATGGCAAATCAACAATAGCAGATAGAATTATTCATAGTTGTGGTGGGCTAACTGAAAGGGAAATGAAAGCCCAGGTTTTAGACTCAATGGATATTGAGCGTGAAAGAGGAATTACTATTAAGGCTCAAACGGTAAAACTTAATTACAAAGCAAAAGATGGTAAAGAATATACTTTAAATATCATTGATACACCGGGCCATGTAGATTTTAGTTATGAGGTAAGTAGATCTCTTTATGCTTGTGAGGGGTCCATTTTAATTGTTGATAGTACTCAAGGAGTAGAAGCACAAACTCTTGCAAATGTTTATCAAGCTTTAGATATTAATCATGAGATTGTACCAGTTTTAAATAAAGTTGATCTTCCAGCATCAGATTTAGATAGAACAAAAAAACAAATAGAAGATGTGATAGGTATTGATACTGAGGGTGCAATTCCTTGTTCTGGAAAAACAGGTGAAGGTATAGATGATATTTTAGAGCAAATTATTAATACCTTGCCAGGACCTAAAGGTGAAAGTTTAGGTGATTTAAAATGTTTGTTAGTTGATAGCTGGTATGACACATATCTAGGCGTTGTTATTTTAGTCAGAGTTATTGATGGTAAAATTTCAAAAAATATGAAAATTAAAATGATGTCTACTAATCAAGAGTATATTGTTGAAAAAGTTGGTGTATTTACCCCAAAAGCGACAGATATCAATGAATTAAATGCTGGAGAAATAGGCTTCATAACAACTGGTATAAAAGTTTTATCTGAAACAAAAGTTGGTGATACAATATGTGATGCTACTAAACCTTTAAAAGAAGCGCTACCTGGTTTCAAACCAAGTAAACCTGTAGTTTTTTGTGGATTATTTCCAGTAGATAGTTCTGAGTATCAAAAATTAAAAGATGGCCTAGCCAAACTACAACTAAACGACGCAAGTTTTTCATTTGAACCTGAGTCTTCTTCAGCATTGGGATTAGGTTTTAGATGTGGGTTCTTAGGATTGCTACATTTAGAAATTGTTACAGAAAGATTAGAAAGAGAATTTGATGTTAACTTATTAACAACAACTCCAGGTGTAGTTTATAAAGTTCATTTGAATAGTGGAGATATTGTTGATCTTCATAACCCTTCAAGTTTACCAGATCCGACAATAATCAAGTTAATTGAAGAACCATGGATAAGAGCAACCATAATTACTCCAGATGAATACTTAGGTTCAATAATGAAAATGTGTCAGGATAAAAGAGGCGTACAAACAAATTTAAGTTATTCAGGAAATAGAGCTGTAGTAAATTATGAATTACCTTTAAATGAAGTGGTATTTGATTTTAACGATCGTTTAAAATCAATGACTAGTGGATATGCTAGTTTTGATTATGAGATTATTGAACATAGAGAAGGCGACTTAGTAAAACTTGGAATTTTAGTAAACGCAGAGCCAGTTGATGCATTAGCAATGATGATCCACAAAGATTTTGCGCAAAGAACAGGAAGAGAAGTTTGTGAAAAATTGAAAGATTTAATTCCAAGACATAATTTTATGATACCAGTTCAAGCTGCAATTGGCGGTAAGATAATAGCTAGAGAAACTATTAAAGGCTTTAAAAAAGATGTTTTAACTAAAATTCATGGAGGAGGAGCCACAGATAGAAAAAGAAAGCTTCTAGAAAAACAAAAAAAAGGTAAGGCTCGATCAAAACAATTTGGAAGAGTAGAAATTCCCCAGGAGGCATTTATTGGTGTTCTCAAGATTTCTAAAGAAAAATAATTGGAGAGGTGGCCGAGTGGTTGAAGGCGCACGCTTGGAAAGCGTGTAAAGGAGCAATCCTTTCATGGGTTCGAATCCCATTCTCTCCGCCAAAGTATATTAATTTTATATAAAATTTTTATAAAAATAATTAGTTCTTTTTTTTATCTCATAAAATTTTTTATAACCAAAAGATGACAAATAATTATTTACTTCTTCAAAATTTTTTGTGAATATTTCAATTTGTAAAATACATTGATTTTTAATTATAGTGTTTTGAATACCTTTTAAAACATTTAGCTCATGTCCTTCAACATCTATTTTTATTGAAATTTTTTCATTTATAAATTTAAGATAATTATCACCAATTTTAAAATCTGCAAAAAAAGTAAATCTTTTATCATATGAATCTTTTCCAATTACAGAAGAGCCTCCAGTTTGAGCATATCCAAATTTTATCATTGATTGCATTTTGAGTTTTTTTGACTCATTAGATAAACCAAAATTTTCTAATTTAATTTTTTTTGATAAATCTAAATTCTTTTCTAATGTTTTAGAAAATTTATTATATGCCTCAATATTTGGTTCAAATGATAAAATTTTTATATTTGGTATTTCTTTTGAAATTTTAAGTGAATAGTACCCACAATTTGCACCGACATCTAAAAAAAAATTAATTTTATTCAATTCAATTTGATTTATTAAGAAATCAATTTCTTGTTTTTCAAATTCCTGACTTAATATAATTTCTCTATCAATTGGATCTAAAAAATCTAAAAACATCTCAAATTTATTCACCTTAAAATATCCTCTATTTTTTTTTAATATTTTTAAAATTCTTATTGATAAACTTGGTATTAATCTCTTGAGTATGGGTAATCTAATTAGTTTTGCAATCATATTAAGAATTCCAATCTTAACTTATGTAAGTTTAATGATATATAAATTTAAACATATTAAATAAGCTTTATTTTACAAAGGATATTTAAGGACTTATTGATAATAATTGAATTATTAATCACCATTAATTTTAAAAAATGATATAATTTATTTTTCCAAAAAATTAAAAATGACAAATAAAAACACATATCAGGCAGACTCCATTAAAGTTTTAAAAGGTCTTGAAGCAGTTAGAAAAAGACCAGGAATGTATATTGGTGATACAGACGATGGTACTGGTTTGCACCATATGGTTTATGAGGTTGTTGATAACTCTATAGATGAAGCTCTAGCAGGGTACTGTAAGAATATAAATGTAAGAATTAATTCTGATGGAACAATTACGGTAAATGATGATGGCAGAGGAATACCTGTCGATATGCACAAAGGGGAAAAAAAATCAGCGGCAGAAGTAATCATGACGCAACTACATGCAGGTGGAAAGTTTGATCATGACTCTTACAAAGTTTCGGGCGGACTTCATGGAGTTGGTGTTTCCGTTGTGAATGCATTATCTGAGTCATTGCAGTTAGAAATAAATAGAGATGGAAAAAAACATTTTATAGAATTCAAAAATGGAGAAGCAAAAGCACCTTTAAAAATTTTAGGAAAATCTAAAGAGACCGGCACCCAAATAACTTTTTTACCTTCAAAAGAAATTTTTTCAACTACAAAATTTAATGCAAATATTCTTATTAAGAGAATGAGAGAGTTAGCGTTTTTAAATAAAGGTATAAAAATAATTTTCACTGACTCTAGTTTAAAAAAAGAAAAAGTATCAGTATTTAAATTTGATGGAGGTGTCCTCGAATTTGTAAATTTTTTAGATGAAAAAAGAGAAAAGCTACAAAATAAAAATGGAAATGATTTGTTTAAAAAACCAATTTATATAGAAGGAAAAAAAAATAATATTGAAATTGAATGTTCATTAAAGTGGAATGCAAGCTACGCTGAAGATATATTTGCTTATACTAACAATATCTACCAAAAAGATGGTGGAACACATTTATTAGGTTTTAGAAGCGCATTAACAAGAGTAATAAATAAATATGCAAATGAAAATAATCTTCTTAAGAAAAATAAATTAGCTATTTCAGGCGATGATATTAAAGAAGGACTTACCTGTGTGTTATCTACAAAAATTCCAGACCCAAAATTTTCATCTCAAACTAAAGATAAGTTAGTTTCATCAGAAGTTAGAATGATCGTAGAGACAGTTGTTAATGAAAAATTATCTATATGGTTTGATCAAAATCCATCAGTCGCAAAAATAATTTTAGCAAAAATTATTCAAGCCGCAATGGCAAGGGATGTAGCAAGAAAAGCACGAGAAAATGTAAGAAGAAAAGGTGCTTTGGAGTTAAGTGGACTTCCTGGTAAATTAGCCGACTGTCAGATAGGAAAGCAAGAAGGTACAGAATTATTCATTGTAGAGGGTGACTCAGCAGGTGGATCTGCAAAACAAGGAAGAAATAGGGCTAATCAAGCTGTTTTACCTTTAAGAGGTAAAATTTTGAACACATATGTTGAAGATTTAGCCAATAAAAAGAATGGCAATAGTGATGGCTCCGAACAACAAAGGACTAAAGCTTTATCAAAAATGATTTCATCTAATGAAATAGTCACATTAATTAATGCACTAGGTTTGGATCCAAAAGTACAAGAAATAGACTTAAAAGATCTTAGATATGGAAAAATAATTATTATGACAGACGCTGATGTGGATGGATCTCATATTAGAGCTCTTTTATTAACTTTTTTTAACAATAAGCCATTTAATAAATTAATTGAAAATGGACATGTATATCTAGCTCAACCTCCATTATTTAAAATTAATAAAGGTTCAAAAGGAATTTATATTAAAGATGAATTAGAATTAGAAAATTATATTGTCAATAACAATAAAGAGCTAAAAAGACTAAAGAGAGGATCTAGAGAGTTTATGAAAGAACTAGATCTAGAAAAATCAAAAATGAATATACAAAGGTTTAAAGGATTAGGTGAGATGAATCCAGAAGAGTTGTGGAGTACTACACTTGATCCTGAAACAAGAAATCTATTACAAGTACAATACTCAAAAGATTTTAAGAAGGATCAGAGCTTAATACATACTTTAATGGGCAATGATGTTGCGTTAAGAAAAGATTTTATAATTTCTAATGCAATTAATGTACAAAATCTTGATATCTAATAATGAAGTTCTTTGAAACTTCAAGGTATCATTTCTTTAAAAAATCAACTTATATAAGCTTAAGATGGATTGGTATTATAGGTCAATTAATATCAGTTAACTTTGTCTATTTTTTTTTAAATTTTAATTTTGACTTTATTATTTGTAATCTAGTTATATTCCTAGGTATTTTAAGTAATCTATTTTTAATTTTAATATACAAAAAAACACAATTATCAGATAGGTCAGCTTTTATTTTTTTAGTAATAGATATATTACAATTAGGTGCTTTACTTTATCTAACTGGAGGAGTTACAAATCCATTTGTTATCTTTTTATTGATACCAAGTATATTTTCATCATCAAACCTAAGTTTTAAAACTAATTTTTTATTAGTATTTCTTACTATAATTATAATTTTTATACTTACATTTTACTCTTTAGATTTACCGTCTCCAATAAGTGACCATTTTCATGTAAGTCCATATTATTTCTACGCAATTCCAATTGCTTTAATAATAGCTTTAATTTTTTTAAATTATTTGGCTATGTCATTTGGAACACAGTCTCGTTTAAGAAGAGAGGCATTAGCAAAAATGGAAGAAGTTATGGCCACTGAACATGAGCTTTTATCTTTAGGAGGTCAAGCCGCAGCAGCTGCTCATTCTCTTGGAACCCCTTTGTCTACTATCAAGATTATTGCTCATGATTTAGAGAAACAATTTAAAGATCAAGAAGATGTCAAAAAAGATGTTGAATTACTGTCTAGCCAGGTGGAAAGATGCAATGAAATTTTAAGAAGATTAACATTAAACCCAGTAGAGGAAGATGATTTTATTGATAAAGATCTTTCAATGAAAGATTATTTGAGCGAAATTATCTCTTCCTTTAAAGAAATTAGCACAAAAAAATTTATCTTTAATTATGATCAATTTTCAAATGTAAAAAAAATAACTAAATCTATAGAAATTGTTTACGGATTAAGAAATTTTATTGGAAATGCTAATAAATTTTCTAACGAAGCGATTTATATAAATTTGAAAAGTGATAGTGAAATAACAGAAATTACTATTGAGGATGATGGAAATGGCTATCCAAAAGACGTCTTATCAAAAATTGGGGAACCATATTTAAGAACAAAAGATCCTATTGATAAGTCTAAAACAGGCTTAGGACTAGGTTTATTTATTGGAAAAACACTTTTAGAAAAAAATTTTGCATCTATCAATTGTAGAAACTCAAAAACAAGAAGTGGGGCCGAAGTAGTTATTAAATGGAATAATAAAGATTTATTTAATATTTAGTGAAATTTCTTTTTAGTTTCAAATAATGAACTTAATTGCGAAATCATGACATCTCCCAATTCATTTACATCAGTGATCTTTATAGCTTTATTATAATATCTCGAAACATCATGACCAATACCAATTGCTAAAACCTCAATTTCAGTTTTGTTCTCTATAAATTTAACCATTTTCTTAAGATGTTTTTCTAAAAAATCCCCTGAGTTTACTGAAAGTGTCGAATCATCCACTGGTGCACCATCAGAAATTACCATCATAATTTTTCTTTCTTCTTTTCTCTTCTTTAATCTATTGTATGCCCAAGAAATTGCCTCTCCATCAATATTCTCTTTTAATAAGCCTTCTTTCAACATTAGTCCTAAATTATTTTTAGCTTGTCTCCAATGAGTATCAGCCCCTTTATAAACTATATGTCTTAAATCATTTAATCTTCCAGGATTTTTAGGTTTTGAATTTTTATTCCAAAACTCTCTACTTTGGCCACCTTTCCAATTCTTTGTTGTAAACCCTAAAATCTCAACTTTGACAGAGCATCTTTCTAAAGTTCTAGATAATATATCTGCACATATTGCAGCTATTGTTATGGGTCTTCCTCTCATAGATCCAGAATTATCAATCAATAAAGTTACAATTGTATCTTTAAAATCTAAATCTTTTTCTTTTTTAAATGACAGTGAATTATATGGATCCATAATAATTCTTGGTAGCTTTGAACTATCAAGTAACCCTTCTTCTAAATCAAAATCCCAAGCTCTATTTTGTTTTGCTAGTAATTGTCTCTGAAGTTTATTTGCAAGCTTAGTTATTACGTCCTGAAATCCTACTAATTGTTGGTCCAATGTTCTGCGAAGTTTTGCTGCTTCATCTGCATTCTCCAATTTTTCAGCTTTTGTTACTTCATCGAATTGAGTTGTAAAAATTTTGTAATCTAAGTTAATATTCTCAAGAGTTTTTTGAACAATTTGTTCTGAACTTTGTTCATCTGATTCAGTGTCTGCAAGTTGTTCATCTAGATTAAACTCATCAACATTATAATCAGCATCTAAACTGGCTTCAGTTGCTTGATCATTATTTTCATCTTTTTCATCTTCTTTATCATTGTCTTGATCATCATTTGAGGGATTGTCTTGTCCTTGATCTTGATTTTCTTCACTTTTTTCTTCATCTTCCTCGCTTTGAAAAATATCCATTTCTTCTAAAATTTGTGAGAATCTTGTGCTGTAGTTATCTTGACTCTCTAGGTTGTCTTGTAAAAAATTTTTATGTTTTTCTATTGATTGTTCAAAATCTTGCTCCCAAAAATTTAGCATTTTTGTTGTTAAAGGGTTTAACTCTATTTGATGAAAATTTTTAAGCATGTACAACTCAAATGCTTCTGTCACAGACACATCTTCTTTAGTTTTTAATTGGTCTTTTCTTTTGGTATTAATTATATGTGAGTAGTTCTGTTGAAAATTTTTTTCGATCCCTTTTAGCATTTTACCACCTAATGCTTCATATCTTATTTTTTCAGCAATGTTATATAAAGATCTTGATGAAGTGTTAGAGGGAAGATTTTTTTTATAAATTGTTTCATCAGAAAATCTTTTTTTTAGAGCAGATGAATCTGTTTCAGCACGTAATTTAATAAAATCACTTGGTTTAGTCAGATCGTCAATTTGTATTGAGTCAGTATCTTTTTTTTTATCATGTTCTGATGATTTATCTTTTAAATCAAAATCGTCAGAAATTACTTTTGCTGTTGAAGTTAGTGCAAGTCTTAATTTTTCTTTTAAGCTAGCAATTTTATCACTCATTTAAATTTGAATATTCATCAATGACTCTGGCAACTCCTCACCAAAACATCTTTGATAATATTCAGCGATAGTATTTTTTTCAATTTCATCACACTTGTTAAGAAATGTTACTCTAAAAGCGTAACCTGTATCTTTAAAAATTTCTGAGTTTTCTGCCCAATGCAAAACTGTTCTAGGACTCATTACTGTTGAAATATCACCTGCAATAAAACCTTTTCTAGTTAATGAGGCAACTTTTATCATGTTGGCAACTTTTTCTTTGCCTTTAGTGTTATTTAGATTTTTATTTTTTGCTAAAACAATATCTAATTCTCTTTCAAGACTTAGATAGTTTAGAGTAGTTACAATATTCCATCTGTCCATCTGTCCTTGATTTATTTGCTGAGTTCCATGGTAAAGACCTGTGGTATCACCTAATCCTACAGTATTTGACGTAGCAAATAATCTAAAAAATTTATTTTGTTTAATTACTTTATTTTTATCAAGAAGAGTAAAGTTACCCTCTGCTTCCAAAACTCTTTGAATTACAAACATTACATCCGGTCTACCAGCATCATATTCATCGAAAACAAGTGCTACCGGATTTTGTATCGACCAAGGCAAAATACCTTCATTAAATTGAGTGACTTGCTTTCCGTCTTTAAGAACTATTGCATCTTTTCCTATCAAATCTATTCTGCTTACATGGCTATCCAAATTTACACGAATACAAGGCCAGTTTAATCTCGCAGCGATTTGCTCTATATGAGTTGATTTTCCTGTACCATGATATCCTTGGACCAAGACTCTTTTGTTATGGGCAAATCCAGATATTATTGCCATCGTAGTGTCTCTATCAAATTTATAACTTTTATCTATCTCAGGTACATATTCATTTTTTTTTGAAAATGCATCAACTTCCATTTCTGAGTCGATTCCAAAAGTTTGTTTTAATGAAACTTTTATATCTGGCTGAATATTAAGATTTGGTGTCAATTTTATCTCTATAAGTATTTTTAAGTTGTGTGTAAGCTAATGTTATTAATTTTAGTTTTTCCTCATATTTTTTGTTACCGGCATTTATATCTGGGTGATATTTTTTGACAAGCAATTTGAACTTATCTTGGACTTTTTCCCACTTCAATCCTACTGAAACTCCCAATATACCGAAGGCTTTGATGTCTTTATGATTAAATTTAAATTGACGCATATGATTATATTCGCCATTAATTTTATCTTTATCTAATTCATCTCTTAAAGTGTTATTCCAAAGAACTTTAAAAAAATTATCAGAAGAGCTAAAACTTTGTGTTGGTTTGTGCCAAATCATATCTGATTTTAAGAAGTTTAAAACTTGGTCGTCGTTCATTCCTGAAAAATAATTCCAATTTTTATTAAATTCTTTAACATGTTCTAAGCAAAGCATTCTATATTTTTTACTATTATCTTTTTCTACTGGAGCCTTATATTGACCAATTTCATTACAATTATTCCAGTCGCAAATATTTTTCATGATGTATAATAGATTTAGTTTATGGATATAAATGAGTTAATTGCAATTGTAAAAAAAAAACTTATAGATCAAATTGATATTGAGAGTATTGAAATAGAAGATAAGTCTTTTCTTCATAAAAATCATGCTGGCAATCAAGAGGGCAGATATCATTTGAAAATCATTTTGAGTTCTAATGAATTAAAGGTTTTAAGTAGAATTGAAAGTAATAAAAAAATTTATAAAATTTTGGATAAAGAATTGAAGGAGTATATACACTCAATACAAATTTTAATTACTTAGTTCATTTTTTAAAAATAAATTTAGAGAACTCTTACTAAATTGTTTATTTATTATTGTTAAACCAATTTTTTTTAAAAGTATCAAGTTAATCATACTAGAATTATTTTTTTTATCATTACTCATGTATTCTAATATCTTTTTTATATCTTTAATTGCAAAATATTTTGAAAGCTTATTAGGTAATCGGGAGTTATTCATGTGTTTGATAATTGAATTATAGTTCGATTTATTTAAAAATTTTTTTTTTAAACTAAACTTTAAAGCAGTATTCATACCTAAAATGACTGCCTCACCATGATTTAGTTTCTTGGAGTATTTAAGAGTTGCTTCAAATGCATGCGCAAAAGTATGTCCAAAATTAAGTGTTTTTCTTAAACCAATTTCCATCTCATCTTTTTCAACAATCATCTTTTTTATTTTACAGCTTTCAAAAATTGATTTTTCGATAAATGGAGATTGAAGATTTAAAATCTTATCAATATTTTTGTCTAAATATTTATATAGATTTTTATTTGAAATAATTGAATGTTTCAAAATTTCAGCATATCCACAAATAATTTCTCTTTGAGGCAATGTATTTAAAAAATTTGTGTCACTAATAACAATCCTAGGTTGGTAGAAACTGCCAATTAAATTTTTACCATGTTTAGTATTTATTCCAGTTTTGCCACCAATAGAAGAGTCTACTTGAGACAACAATGTTGTTGGAATATTGATAAAGTTTAGTCCTCTTTTAAACAGACTTGCTGCAAAAGCGGATATATCTCCAGTAATGCCTCCACCAATTGCTATCAAGCAATCACTTCTTGAAAAATTATTATTAAGCAAAATATCTAAGATTATATTAACATTTTTTTGATCTTTATTCTTTTCGCTTGCATCGAAATAATAAGTTATTTTTTTTTTGAGAATTTTGCTATTTAGTTTATTAACCATTTTTTTTGGAACATTTTTATCAATCACAAGTAAGTATCTATCAAATTTCAAATTATACTTTTGAGATATTTTAACAAAATTTGAAATTATATTTGGTCCAATAATTATCGGATATCTTTTAGTTACCCTATTAATTTGGATATTAATTTGTTTCATAAATTTTTAATATTTTTTTAACGATTTCATTTTTTGAAAATTTATCACATTTAATTTCATATAAAGCTTTAGAGTAAATGTTAGATCGTTTTTTTATTAAATCAATCAATTCATTTTCTGTCGCATTAAAAGCAATAGGTCTTTTTTTACTATTTTTAATTCTATTTACTAGGATTTTGATATCCCAGTTTAACCAAAAAGAGATATGGTTTTTTATTATTTCTTTTCTGATTATTTTGTTTACAAATGCTCCTCCACCCAGCGACACTACAACAGAATTAATTTTGAGTATTTTAAGTGTAATTTTTTCTTCATATTTTCTGAAATAATCCTCACCTTTTGTTTCAAATATTTTTGAAATAGTTAAGCCTAATTCCCTCTCAATTTCTTTATCTACATCTATAAAATCTAATTTTAATTTTTTTGCTACTAACGAACCAATAGAACTCTTTCCAGATCCCATCATGCCTAAAAATACGAGATTTTCTTTTGATTTCATAAGTTTCTTTATTGAAAAAACACAAATATGTCTTAATTTGAAATTAACTAAAGTTATATGCAATTTACTAAAAATACAAGTTCAGGCAAAACTAATATCATTGCTATAATTATCAAATCATTAATTGGTCTTGTAGTTATTTTGGCACTTGTTTTTTTTATAAATAAAGTCGATTTTCCAGCTCCCAAAAAAGAAATAGAAAAAATTATCCCAAATGAAAATTTTAAAATTGTTAAATAAGAAAAATTTATCAATTATAATTTTTTCTTTACTAATAACTTCGTCTCTATTTGCAGAAGATAAGCCTGTTGATATTTGGGATATTAAAAAAGAAGAAGTTGATACTATTTCTGAAGAAAATTTATCAGACGAAAATAAACAAAAAATATCTGAAAATAGTATTTATAAAATGCAATCAGATAAAAAAGAAGACTCTATAAAACAAGATGCAGACCTAACATCAAAAACAATCAAAATTGCAGGATTATATGATCCTCAAGATTATGGTTTGAGTATTAATATGTGGTCAAATTCAGATGGCCTAACATTAAAAAAACTTTTAAATAACATTGATAAATACGATCTTTCAAAAGATGCTTCTGAAATTCTTAATATTTCTTTGCTAACGAATGCTTATTATCCAAATCAGAATATTACTGATCAGGAATTTCTTAAATATAAAACGAAGTGGCTTATTAAAAACTCCGACCTAGATTTAATTGAAGAATATCTTATTAAAAATCAAGTCACCAATCTTCACCCAGAGCTAATGAGATATATGGTTGATAGATATTTATCTCAATCAGACATTAAGAGGTCATGTGAAATTTTCTCTAAGATTAAAGAGCCTTTAGAAGACGAGTATTTATCAAAATTTAATTTATATTGCCTAATTAACTATGGAAAAAATGAGGAAGCTCAATTAATTTTAGATTTAAAAAAAGAATTAGGTTTCTTAGATGAATATTTTGAAAATAAAATAAATTATCTATTTGGATATGTAGATGAAGCAAATAAAGAAATTTCTGAAAATTCTATTTTAGATTTTCATTTAGCGCATAGAACAAATCCTGAATTTAAATTTGAACCAAATAAAGATACACCCAAGTTAATTTGGAAGTATTTATCATCTTCTAATTTGTTATATAGAATTCAAGATTTGGAGATTACTGATATAGATAAAATTTCAACTATTGAAAAAGCAACTCATGATAAAAATTATTCTGAAGAAGAGTTGTTTGAGTTTTATAAGAGATTTCAGTTTAATATAAATCAATTATTAAATACTAAAGAATCTTATAAATCTCTATCCTCCATTGAAGGCAAAGCTTTAGTTTATCAAAGATTGCTTTTGGCCGAGGAACCAAAACTAAAATTGGAATTAATGAAAATTTTGAAAGATATCTTTAAATCAGAGGGTATTGAGGATGCTTTTGATGAAGAGCTTAGAAAATCTTTAAAACAAATTGAAATAACAGATGTACCATCTAATTTTACTACATTTTATAATCAGTATATAAAAAATGATGAAATTATTAATAAAAAGATCAAATATAATAATAAAATATTACACCAATCTAAACTGGTAAATTATTTTAATGGAGATTATGCAAAATCAAAAATTGAAGAAGATCTTGATAAATTTTTGAAAAAAATAAAAAAAGATAAAAAATATTCTTTATCTAAAAAGGATATAATTTTTCTTGAGGCTTTAAAATCTGATGGAATAAAAATTTCAAAAAAATATGAAAATCTCTATAAAGTTAACAAATCAGAGATGCCTTCAGATATTCAGAAAATGGTTAATAATAAAGAAATTGGAGCAGCATTACTCAGAATTATAGAGGTTATTGGGCCGGAGAAAATTGAGGATATAGATGATGATACAGTTTATTTTATAATAAACACACTGAACCAATTAAATACTGACTCAATTAGGAATAAACTTTTATTAAAAGTTCTTCCTTTAAAAGTTTAGAAATTATAATAAAATAATTATTGATGGCTGTTAAAACTATAATCACAGAACCAAATAAATTGCTAAGACAGATTTCAAAACCTGTTGAAAATGTTGGTAAAGAAGAACAACAACTCATGAATGATATGTTGGACACAATGTATCAAGCTAATGGTATAGGTCTAGCGGCAATTCAAATTGGTATCCCAAAAAGAATTGTAGTTATGGATATAGCTAAAGATGGAAAAAAAGAACCTAGATATTTTGTAAATCCAGTCATTTTGAATAAAGATCCAATTAAAAACACACATGAAGAAGGATGTTTGTCAGTTCCAGAACAATTTGCAGAAATAGATAGACCAAGTAAATGTGATGTGGAGTACCTTGATTATAATGGAAAAAAACAATTATTAAAAGCTGATGGTTTGCTTGCAACATGCATTCAACATGAAATGGATCATTTAGAAGGAATATTATTTATTGATTACCTCTCAAAATTAAAAAAATCAATGATTATAAAAAAGCTATCTAAATTAAAATCAAATACCGCAGTCCTTTAATTGATGGCAAAAAAGATTGTTTTTATGGGCACACCAATGTTTGCTGTACCCATTTTAAAATCTTTATATCAAAATGGTTATCCAATATCAGATGTGTATACACAACCTCCTCAAAAATCACAGAGAGGTCAGAAAATTAACAAATCTCCTATTCAAGGGATTGCTGAAACTTTGAATTTAGATTTTAGAACTCCAAAATATCTAAAAGATAACAATGACGAATATGAATATTTTAAAAGTATAGATGCTGATCTTGCAATTGTTGTTGCTTATGGACAAATAATTCCAAAAGAATTTTTGAGTTTAACCAAAAAAGGATTTATTAATATACATGCATCACTTTTACCAAAATGGAGAGGTGCGGCTCCAATACAAAGATCTATAATGAACCTTGATAAAGAAACAGGGGTTAGTGTCATGAAAATAGCTGAGCAGCTAGATACAGGTCCAGTATGTAATACTTATAAGATAAATTTAGATAATAATTTAAATTCAAGTGATGTAGCAGAAAAATTATCTTTAATTGCTGCTGAAAAAATTTTGGATAATATTGATAATATTTTTGAAGATAAAGCAAAATTTATTGATCAAGATCATTCAAAAGCAACATACGCATCTAAAATTCAAAAAGCTGAGGGTGAAATTAATTGGAATGATGAAGCAAAAATTATTGTTGGAAAAATAAATGGTTTATATCCCATGCCTGGTGCTTTCTTTATATACCAAGGGGAGAGATACAAAATTTTAAAAGCAGAAATAGGAAATGGCATTGGAAAACCAGGAGAAATTGTCTCTGATTATTTAGAGATTGTTTGTGGGGATAAGCATTCAATTAAGATTAAACAAATCCAAAGACAAGGAAAAAAGCCTCAAAATATTGGTGAATTTATGCTTGGTTCTCAAATAAAAAAGGGCACAGTTATTTAAATGGCCAGGTATCAACTGCTTATTGAGTATGTGGGAACAGACTTTAGAGGGTGGCAAATTCAAAAAAAAGGATCAACTATTCAAGGGCTTATTCAAGAAAAACTCTCAAAATTGTTAAAAGAAAAAATAATTTTAAATGGTTCTGGCAGAACAGATACAGGCGTACATGCAATTGAACAATCAGGTCATTTTGATAGCAAAAATGAAATCTCAGATTTAACAAAGTTTTTAAAATCAATTAATCATTTTTTAAATGATAAAGGTGTAGCTATTAAAAAAATAAGAAAAAGAAGCAATAAATTTCATTCAAGGTTTTCTGCTAAACAAAGAATTTATAAATATATAATTTTTAATCAGATCAGTGCACCAGTAATTGAAAAAAAAAAGGGATGGCATGTAAGAAAACCCTTGGACTTAGATTTAATTAAAAAAGGAGCTAAAAAATTAGTTGGTACTCATGATTATTCTACTTTTAGATCTTCAAGTTGCCACGCAAAAAGTCCAATTAAAACAATTAAATCTATAAAGATCAAATCATTAAAAAATAAAATAGAAATAGAATTTAAATCTCAATCCTTTTTACAACAACAGGTTAGATCCATGGTTGGTTGTTTAAAGTATTTAGGTGAAAAAAAATGGGATTTAAAAAAATTTGACAAAGTATTTAAATCTAAACAAAGAGTTCTTTGCGCACCTCCTGCACCACCAGAGGGACTTTTTTTAGCGAGAGTTATTTATTAATCTACTTTTGTTACTCATAGCGAATTTTTTATTGATTCGCCATCTTGATTCTGATCGGACTATATAACCACAACAGTTTTTAGATTTACATTTACATGGGAATTGTTTGTAGTTTTCATCAAACCCAAAACCATAATCACAGGTAAATTCTTCACCTTTTTTTATATCTTTAATCGCTTTAACCCAAATTTTAAGACCTTTTCCATCATAATCACAATTGTTATTGCAGGAGTGATTAATTAAGCCAGCTGTGTTCCATGGAAAGTCCCCATCTAAGTCATATCTCTTATTGATAGTGAATAAATAAATCGGCTTACCATTATCGTATTTATCTGACTCTTCAGTTTGTTTTTTTGTAATTAGTTTTCCAACATAATCAATTATCTTGGTGCCTGCTTTTATGTCTTGAGTTGCATAAAGCCCTCTACCTTTTTTATCTATGTTAGACTTTTTAATTCTATAAAGTTTCATACAAGTTTTTTAGAGTTTATATTTGAATTATCAATTAAATTCTATCAGGGCGTCGACATGACGTTGAGTGCTTTCTTGAAGAGCTTTAAGATCATAGCCACCTTCAAGAATTGAAACCACATTTCCGTTACATAATGATTTAGAAGTTTCTAATGTTCTTTTTGTTAAATGGTAAAAATCTTCTGAATTTAATCTTAACTGAGCTAGTGGATCATCGATATGGGCATCAAAACCCGCAGAAAATAACAAAAATTCAGGTTTGAATTCTTTCAATTTTTTTAAAACATTTTCATATGCATTTAGATATTCTTCAGCATTAGTACCAGCCTCAAGGGGTATATTTAAAATATTATTAAATTTCCCTGTTTCTTTTTCTGAGCCAGATCCAGGATAATAAGGATATTGATGTGTTGAAATATATAATACTTTCTCGTTATCATAAAAAATGTCTTGTGTCCCATTTCCATGATGAACATCAAAATCAATGATTGCAACTTTATTGTACTTATATTTTTCAATTAGATAATTAGCTCCAACTGCAACATTGTTATATATACAAAATCCCATTGCTTTATTTTTTTTTGCATGATGACCTGGTGGTCTTACAGCACAAAATGCATTTTTAAATTCTTTTTGTTGAACTCCATCAATGGCAGTGATTATAGATCCTACGGCATCTTTGGTTGCATCTTTGCTGCCAGGTGAAATTACTGTATCACCATCAAGAAAAGCCAAGCCATTTTCTGGAAATGATTTATCGACTAGGTCTATATATTTTGAAGAGTGTGTACTAATTAAAATAGATTGATCAAATTTAGCTGGTTTTTTCCAAATTATCTCTTTGTTATTAATTTTCTTGAAATTATCAATAACAGCTGAAACTCTATCAATTTTTTCTGGATGTCCTTCACCTGTATTATGATTTTGATAAGTATCAGAGGTAACTAGACCAGTTTTCACTTAAAATAATTTTGTAAAATATTTGAATAAATCAAAGTAAGTTTTTTTAAATCAGACAATGAAACAGCTTCATCCACTTTATGCATTGTTTTGCCAACTAAACCAAATTCTAAACATGGGGCTATTTTTCTAATAAATCTAGCATCAGAAGTACCACCTGTTGTTGATAGCTGAGGTTTAATTTTTGTAATTTTTTTAATGATATCTCTAATCATAAAAGTTGTATTATTCGGCTTTGTAAGAAATGCCTCTCCAGACACACTATAATCAATTTTATATTTTGATTTATTTTTATTACTTATTTTCCTTATAATTGCATCAATTTTCTTTTTTATAGAACTTGAAGTATGTTTGTTATTAAATCGGATATTAAATTTTGCATTAGCTAAACCTGGAATCACATTATCTGCAGAATTATCAATATTTATTTTAGTAATTTCAAGATTTGTTGGTTGAAAATCTTTTGTACCATTATCAAATTTAATCTCTTTTAATTCTTTTAAAATTTGTACAAGTGCTGTGGATGGATTGTTTGCTCTTTGGGGATAAGCTACATGTCCTTGAACACCTATAATTGAAAGTCTTCCAGTCATGCTTCCTCTTCGACCAATTTTAATCATTTCACCTAACTTATTAGGATTAGTAGGCTCACCCACTAAGCAAAAATTTATTTTTTCTTTTTTTTTCTTTAAATAATCGACTACTTTTTTAGTTCCATTGATTGCAACACCTTCTTCATCTCCTGTAATTAAAAGGCTAATAGATCCATTAAATTTTCTTTTATTTGCAACGAAATTACTCACTGCAGAAACAAATGCAGCAATTGAACTCTTCATATCATTGGCACCCCTTCCAATTAAATGACCTTTTTTAACAGAGGGTTTAAATGGGTTTACCGTCCATTCCTTTAAATTTCCAGCTGGCACAACATCCAAGTGACCTGCATAGCAGAAATTTGGACCTTTATTACCAAGTCTTGCGTAAAGATTTTTCACTGGTTTACTATTCTTCTCTTTAAACTCTAAAATTTTAGTTTTAAATCCAAGTTTTTTAAGTTTTTTTTCTAAAAACTTCATTATTCCTGCATCAATAGGCGTAACTGTTGGAAATTTAATTAGCTCCTTAGCTAATTGAAGTTCATTAATTGAAGTCATAATAAATCTATTCTCTTAAAAGATCGTTTACGGAAGTTTTAGATCTTGTTTTTTCATCAACCTGTTTAATGATAACTGCACAATAAAGAGAAGGAGCAGAAGCATTATTTTTATCTGGCAATGATCCAGGTACTACCACAGAATAAGGAGGAATTTTTCCGTAAGTTATTTCTCCAGTTTTTCTATTTACTATTTTAGTAGATTGACCAATATACATTCCCATACTTAAAACTGATCCTTCTCCAACTATCACACCTTCAACAACTTCTGACATTGCTCCAATAAAACAATTGTCTTCAATAATAGTTGGTAATGCTTGTGCTGGCTCTAACACTCCACCAATTCCACTTCCTGCAGAGATATGACAATTCTTTCCAATTTGGCAACAACTACCAGCACGACTAAAAGTGTCCATCATAGTACCTTCATCAATATAGGCTCCAATATTTACATAGCATGGCATCAGTACTGCATTTTTTCCAACAAAAGATCCTTTTCTCACAGGAGAGTTTGGTACCATTCTAAATCCAGCTTTTTCATGATCTTCTTTTGTCCAACCAGCTGTCTTACCTTTTAACAAATGAGCTTTATCGTACCAGCTACTATAGGGACCATTTAAATTTTCCATTGGATAAATTCTGAAGCTTAGCATTATAGCTTTTTTAATATGTTGATGAGTAACCCATTCTCCATTAATTTTTTCTGCAACTCTAACTTTACCACTATCTAAATCAGCAATCATTTTATTGACGGTATCTTTTAAACTTTGTTCAGAGTCTTGATTTACGTTGTCTCTATTTTCCCATGCTTCATTTATTATTTTTTCGATATCACTCATATTTTTTATTTAGATAGTTAATTTAATTGTTCTTTAATATATTAATTTCTTGAAGAAAAGAAGGCAAGTTCTTAATCTTGTAATCTATATATGGCTTGTCAGAGTCTTTTTTTGCAAAGGTCTCTTCATTTTCTAGCCAACAAGTTTTCATTCCCAAATTTTTAGCCTGTTCTAAATTATGGGCGATATCTTCAATCAAAATTGATTGATTTGGATCTAAATCAAATTTTTTAATCAACTTTTGATAGGGATCTAAGTGCGGTTTAGGAATGTAATTTGCATCTGTAATGTCAAAAGCACCATCAAATAATCCATCAATACCAAGTTGTTTTGTAACGTTTTCAACGTGAGCATGTGATCCATTAGTAAAAATAATTTTTTTCTCTTTTATTTTAATAAGTTCCTCTCTTAAAATCTCATCTTTCGGTAGCCAACTAATATCAATATCGTGAACAAATTCTAAAAATTCTTGTGGGTCGATATTGTCATGGTTCATTAGACCTGAGAGTGTTGTTCCATATTCATAAAAGTATTTCTTTTGAATTTCTTTTGCTTTTACAAGATCAACATTAAATTTATCGGAGATGAAAGAGGACATTTTTTTATCTACTTCAGAAAAAACCTTAGTTTGACCACTATAGAGAGTATTATCAAGATCAAATATCCAATATTTTATACTAATTAAATCTTTCATTGTCTTATTAGAGTTCCTGATCCTTTGTCTGATAATAGTTCAAAAAGTATTGAATGATTTTTTCGGCCATCAATGATTACAACACCTTTTACACCATTGCTTGCAACATCTAAGCAATTGTTAATTTTAGGGATCATGCCTCCAGTTATCGTTTCATTTTCAATTAACTCTTTGATTGAAGTTGAATTTATTTCAGGAATGAGTTTTTGACTATTATCCAAAACACCTTCAACATCACTCATAATAATTAATCTTCTTGCTTTAATTTTTTTTGCAATCGATCCAGCAGCTGTGTCTGCGTTTATATTAAAAGTTTGATTATTTTCATCTAGGCCTAATGGTGCAATCACTGGAACCTTTTTGTCATTCACAATTTTATCAATAATATTTTTATCAATTTTAGTAGGTGTTCCAACAAAACCCAATTCATCATTTTCTTTGACCACGCTAATAATGTTATTGTCTTTAGAATTAATCGTTTCACTTTTGCAAGATTGTTTTTTAAGAGCTTCTACTATCTCTTGATTAAATTCTATTAAAACTTGTTCAACTACTTCAATGGTCTCTTTTCCTGTAACTCGAAGCCCTTTAATAAACTCACTTTTAACCCCCAATTCATTTAGTTTATTACTTATTCTTTTACCTCCACCATGAACAACAATCGGTATAAAACCCAACTTATTAAGAGTTGTAATGTCTTTTATAAAAATATTAAATAAATTTTGGTCAACTAAGACACTTCCACCACATTTTATAACAATGTATTCATCATTATATTTTTCTAAATATCTTTTTACTTGATTAATTGAAGGACCATCTGATGGAAGGATTTTACTTAATTCTTCTTCTTTTATTTCCGACATTAAGTAACTGTTTTAACTGTAGTTCTTTTCATAATGAAAACTTGTTGAGCCATAGTTAAAATATTATTAACAGTCCAGTAAATAACTAGCCCAGCCGGGAATGGAGCTAAAATTATCGTAAGGAAGAGTGGAAAGAACATAAATATTTTTGCTTGCATGGGATCTGTTGGAGCAGGGTTAAGTTTTTGTTGAATGAACATTGATACACCCATTGCAATAGGCCAAGCACCAATCATTAAAAATGATGGAACATCGTAAGGCAACAAACCAAATAAATTGAAAAGTGATGTTGGATCTCTCTCTGATAAATCTTGTATCCATCCATAAAATGGCATTTGTCTCATTTCAATTGTAACGAATAATACTTTGTATAATGCAAAAAATACTGGAATTTGAACAAGTATAGGCAAACATCCAGACATAGGGTTTACTTTCTCTTTTTTATAAAGAGCCATCATTTCTTGCTGAAGTTTCATTTTATCGTCTTTATGAAGCTCTTTAAGTCTTACCATTTCAGGCTGAAGTGCTTTCATTTTTGCCATACTTCTAAATGAAAAGTTTGCAAGCGGGAAGAAAGCTAGTCGAATACAAATGGTAATCGCAATGATTGCTAGACCGTAATTTCCAAGTAATTTAAAGAAGTAATCTATTCCATAAAATAAAGGCTTGGTAATAAAGTATAAGAAGCCCCAATCGATTGCTAAATCAAATTTATCTATATTTAAAGACTCTGCGTATCCATCAATTACATCCACTCTTTTTGCTGCAACAATTATTTGCATCTTATCTTCAATACTAGAGTTTCCTTTTAGCTCAAGTGGCTCAGTTGCCACAAAATTTGCTCTAAATTTATCTTTATAATCAAATGTAGTTTTAAATTCTTTACCACTTGGAGGTATTAATGAAGTGATCCAAAATTTATCAGATATTCCGAGCCATCCTTTTTGTGAAGTTCTTGAAAACTTTTCTTCCTGGATATCATCATAGTCTTCTTCGATTAATTCATCATCTAATGTTGCTAGAAGTCCTTCGTGAAGGATATAAAAATTTGATATATCAGGAATTTGCTTCCTAATTATTTGTCCGTATGAATAGAAATCATACTCTTTATTAGTAGAATTGATTACTTTTTGTTTAACTGAGAATAAAAATTTGTCATCCAAAGCTATCTCTTTTTCAAAAGTAATTCCCTGATCGTTAGTCCAAGATAATTTAACAGGAGACTGACTAGTTAGTTTATTGTTTCCCGATACAGACCATACCGAATCTGAATTTGGAATTTCAATATTCTTATCAGTGGTTATAAAACCGCTTTCAATAAAGTATCCATCTTTCGTATTTCTTGGTGATAAAAGTTTAACTTTCTCATCACTTTCTAGGGCAATATTGTATTCTTTAAAAGTTAAGTCATCAATTGCAGCACCTTTTAAAGAAATTGAACCAATAATGTTTTGGTTTTCAAATTGAATTCTTTTACTTTGGTTTAAAGCTTCTTCTCTTGTAATTTCAGTAATTGTTTCTTTTTGATCTAAACTAGGTGCATCTGTATTTTGATTTTGTTCGGTTTTATTTTTTTCTGCCAATTGTTCTTTAGTAACGGGGGGAGGTGCAAAAAAAAGTGAATATAAAATTATTACTGCTGCTGATAAAGAAATTGCTGCAATGACGTTTTTAGTTTCCATTATTTCTTTGCTTTCATTTCTTTTTTAACAGGATCAAAGCCATCCCCACCTCCTAAAAACTTTATAGGATGGCACGATAGAATTCTTTTTAAACTCATAAAACTTCCCTTAATTAAACCAAATTCTTTTAAGGCCTCAATGCTGTATTCTGAACAAGTTGGTAAATATCTACATGATTGACCAAGTAGTGGACTAATCAGAAATTTATATCCTTTGATAAATTTAATTAATATATTTGTGAAAATGTTCATTATTTAATTTTTTCTAAATCCTGAAATAGAGTTTCTTTTATATTTTTGTACTCATTGTTTAACATAGTTGACTTAGCAATAACAAGATATGAATAATTGAATTTTAAAGTTACTTTTTTAACCGCCTCATTAATAATATTTCTTAATCTACGTTTAATTTTATTTCTTTTTACTGCATTCCCAATTTTCTTTTTAGTCACAAAACTAATATTAAGTTTGCTATCATTTTTGTCAGCTAGTCTGCCAAAAAAAATTGTAACATATTTGTTAGAAACCTTTTTTTGCTTTAATAGATTTTTGAATTCCTCGTTTTTTGAAAGAGCAAGTATTTTGCTTTTCATTTATCTAGACTGATACGGTTAACGATTTTCTTCCTCTTGCTCTTCTTCTAGCTAAAAGTTTTTGTCCACCCTTAGTCTTCATTTTTGATCTAAAACCATGTTTTCTGGCTCGTTTAACGTTAGATGGTTGGTATGTTCGCTTCATAAAATGTGGTTAAAATTTATTAATTTTCGCCCTTTATAGTAACTAAATATATAAATAGCAAATAGAAGATTATAAAATTAACATGGTATTTAATGGAAAAAGCTAAAAAAATTAAATTATTTATAGGATTATTTTATCTAACGGCTATTTGCTTATTTCTATATTTTTTCTTTTCAAAATTTAGTCTTCAGGAAATAACTTCCTATGATTTTATTAGAGAAAATAGATCTTATTTTTTTGAACTTAAAAATTCAAATTTATTTTTATTATCAATAGTTTTTTTAGGGCTTACAATTTTATGGGTATTTCCATTTCTAGGATTTGGATCGCCTGTTGCATTATTAGGGGGATTCATTTTAGGAAAGTGGATTGGAACATTAGTTGTTGTTTTTGGATTAAGTATTGGTGCAACCTTTATATACATGTTTGGAAATTATTTTTTTAAAGAATTAATAAGAGAAAAATTTTTAGACAAATTTAAAATCCTTGAACAAAAATTTAAGAAATCTGAATTTACTTATTTATTGATATATCGTTTCATAGGAGGAATACCTTGGCAATTAAGTTGTCTTTTACCAACACTTTTTAATGTAAAAGTAAATAATTTTTTCTTTGCAACTTTAATTGGAATTATACCTCAAATATTTTTAGCTGTTTCTATTGGTAGTGGTTTGGAAAAAGTTATTGAGCAAAATTCAGAAGTTCCTGGAATTACTGATATTATTTTTTCAACCGATATCTATTTGCCAATTTTAGCTTTTTTTAGCTTAATTGTATTATCAATTTTTTTAAGAAAATTTTTCTATAAAAATTAATTATGGTGCTCCCACCCTGTACTGACCAGGGAATTAGTCATTACCAATGACTTGATATACCATTTATCTATAGGAGCTTTTAATCAAAATAATATTTACCGATAATAGAGCATTTTTTTCAAAATATTGCCTTAATTTTTTGATGAATATGCTTTATATCTACGTGAGGAAAATTTTATGGGAATTCATTACGATTATAAATCTACTAAAGGAAACAAGCTTATGGAAAAGCAAGCTAAAAGAGAAAAGAAGCTTGCAGAAAAAAAAGCTAAACGTTTAGCTAAAGAAGGACCAAAAGTAGAAGAGCCTAAAGCTAAAACTCTAGATGCTTCAAAACCAATTACATTAGACTTCCTTACTAATCCAGATAAAGAATGAATTCCAAAGAAAAAAATGAGCGATTAAGCTTAGCTCTTAGAAAAAATTTAAAAAAAAGAAAACTTTTCCAAAAGAAATCAAAGAAGAAAACTAAATAATGTCAGTGTTATCAGATAAGTGGATAAGAAAAATGTCTAAAGAAGAAGAAATGATTTCTCCTTTTGAAGAAAAACAAGTTAGAGGCAATAGTATTTCTTACGGGCTATCATCATTTGGATATGATGCCAGAGTTTCTGATGAGTTTAAGATTTTTACCAATGTAAATTCAGAAATAGTTGACCCAAAAAATTTTAAACCAACAAACTTTGTTACAAAAAAAGTTTCAGAATGTATCATTCCACCAAATTCTTTTGTTTTAGCGAGAACAGTTGAAAAATTTAAAATTCCAGATGACGTGTTGGTTATTTGTCTTGGTAAGTCTACTTATGCAAGATGTGGGATTATTGTAAATGTTACACCTTTAGAGCCAGGTTGGGAAGGGTATGTAACACTTGAATTTTCGAACACAACACCTTTGCCTGCAAAAATATACGCAAATGAGGGTGTTGCACAATTTGTCTTTTTAAAGGGAAATGAAAAACCAGAAGTGACATATGCAGATCGAGATGGAAAATATATGGGTCAAACTGGGGTAACGCTACCTAAAGTATAGTTATGCAAAAACTAGAAGTCTTTGGAGCCAACAAGCTCAAAGGACAAATAAAAATATCAGGCTCAAAAAATGCTTCTCTTCCAATTTTAGCAGCAACTTTATTATCAAGAAAAAAAGTTTATTTAAAAAATTTACCTAGAGTCAGAGATATTGAGACGATGGTAAGTTTATTACAATCGTTGGGTTCTAAAATTAATTTTAATAAAAATAATTTAACTATTGATAACAAAAAACAGAACAAAAATTTTGCCTCTTATAGTTTGGTTAAAACTATGAGAGCTGGAATTTTAGTCCTTGGGCCTTTGCTTGCTAAATTTGGCAGAGCAAAAGTATCTTTACCTGGTGGCTGCGCAATAGGTACTAGACCTGTTGATATACATTTAGATGCTTTATCAAAGTTAGGCGTTAAATATAAAATTATTCAAGGGTATGTGCATGCAAAAGCACCAAAAGGATTAATTGGCGGTAAAATAAAATTTTCAAAAATATCAGTTGGTGCTACTGAAAATTTAATCATTGCAGCTAGTTTTGCAAAGGGAACTACTGTTTTAAGTAACTGTGCAATTGAACCTGAAATAAAAGATTTAGTTAATTTTTTAAAAAGTATGGGATGCAACATCAAATGGATTAGTAAACGTTCAGTTAAAATTGAAGGAGTGTCTGAGGTTAATGAAATTACTTATCCAGTCATGTTTGATAGAATAGAGGCTGGAACTTATTTAGTGGCTGCAGCGGTAACAGAAGGAAATTTAAAGATAAAAAATATTATTCCTAAAATTATTCAAACAGAAATTAATACTTTAAAGAAAATAGGTGCAAAAATCAGAGTTAAGAAAGACGAAATTCATATTGTAGGAAATAAAAAAATTAAAAGTATAAACATCAAAACAGCACCATATCCTGGTTTTCCAACTGATTTACAAGCTCAAATAATGGTATTGCTATGTAAAGCAAACAAACAATCTTTAATTAAAGAAGATATTTTTGAAAACAGATTTATGCATGTTGCTGAATTAAATCGAATGGGTGCTAAAATTTTAACAAATGGTAATAAAGCAAAAGTGAGTGGTAACATTAGATTTGAAGCAGCCGAATTGATGGCAACGGACCTAAGAGCTTCCGTTTCATTAATTCTTGCAGCATTAACGGCAAAAGGCAAATCGGTTATTAATAGAATTTATCATTTAGATCGGGGATACGAAAACATAGAAAAGAAATTAAAAAAAGTTGGGGCAAAAATTAGAAGAGTTAATTAATGGATAAGAAATATTTAGCAAAAATTATAGCTTCTGATAACGAAGGTTTACAAATGATTTCGGCTTGTAGTGCTGGAGCTAAAGTTAAAGTTTCAGATATAAAATATTTGGCATCCAATAAAGTTTTCTTATTATCAATTGAGAGAACTAAAATTGAGACAGATCAAGAAGATAAGAAAATTAACAGTATTTGTAGGTTTGATTTTGTCGACAAAGTAAAATCTAAAAATATAGATCAAAAAAACGAGGGTTTAGTTTTAGAATTGATCGCAATCGATTATCTAAAAAATAAAGATGATTATGAAATTAATTTAATTTTTAACAATAATGCTCACATTGCTTTGACTACAGAAACAATTGAAGTAAGACTAGAGGATCAAAACGAAATTAAAGACTAATGAAAATATTAAACAGTAATACTAAAAATTTTGATAAAAATTTAGATAATTTGCTTTTGCAAAGAAAGAAAAAAGTACAATCTAACTCAGTTTCAGTTTCAAGTATTATTAAAGATGTTAGAAAAAATGGGGATAAAGCTTTAGTAAAATATGAAAAAAGATTTAATAAAAATAATATAATTGTTCCCTCTCAAAAACAGATTTCAAACTCTATAAAATCACTTGATAAAAAAGTAAAACAAGCAATCGATATTGCTTACAATAGAATTTATAAGTTTCATTCACTTCAAAAATTCAAAAATATATCGTACGTCGATAAATATAAAAATAAACTTGAATATAAATATATACCTTTAGAGTCTGTTGCAATTTATGTGCCTGGTTCAACAGCCTCATATCCTTCAAGTGTATTAATGAATGCAATTCCTGCAATTGTTGCTGGAGTTAAAAGAATAGTGATGATTAATCCTGGATTTAAAGGAAAGCAAAATCCAGCAGTATTATACGCAGCCCGTAAATGTAAAATTAAAGAAATTTATTCAATAGGTGGACCATCAGCGATTGCAGCCGTTGCTTATGGAACAAAGAAAATAAACAAAGTTAATAAAATAGTAGGTCCTGGTAATGCATATGTGTCAGCTGCTAAAAAAGAAGTTTTTGGAGATGTTGGAATTGAAGGAATGACAGCAGGTCCCTCTGAAGTCACTATTGTTTGTGATAAATTTTCAAATCCAGAATGGGTTGCTAGTGATTTAATTGGTCAAGCAGAACATGACAATCTTGCTCAATGTATTTTAATTTCAAAAGACAGATCTTTAATAGATAAAGTTAGAAATGAAATATTTAAACAATTAAAAGAAATTCCGAGATCATCTATTGCGAAAAAAAGTTTATTAAGCAATGGAATTTTAATGCACATTAGTTCAGATAAAAAAATAATTGATGTTGTGAATAAAATAGCGCCCGAACATTTAGAGTTAAATGTAAGAAATTATAAATCTTTTATACCAAAAATTAATAGTTCAGGATCTGTTTGCTTAGGAAAATATGCTGTTATGGCAATGACTGACTATAATGTTGGTTCAAACCATATATTACCTACCAATGGTTCAGCAAAATACTCAAGTGGAGTAAGTGTAAATGAATTTTATAAACGGATTTCCTACATAAACTTATCTAAAAAGGGTATTGAAAGTCTTGGCCCTTCAGTTATAACACTTGCAAATTACGAAGGATTAGCAGGACATGCTCAATCTGTAAAAAAAAGAATTAGGAGAAAATAAAATTGTCTAAACAAGATTTGCTTGAATTCAAAGGAAAGGTCATGGACTTACTTCCAAATGCTATGTTTAGAGTTAAGTTGGAGAATGGGCATACAGTTACTGCTCATACTGCTGGCAAGTTAAGAAAAAATAGAATTAGAGTATTGCAAGGCGATAACGTGACAGTCGAGATGACACCTTACGACCTTACAAAAGGCAGAATAATCTTTAGGGGTTAATTTTTGCCTCGGTAGCTCAGGAGTAGAGCAGAGCCCTGAAAAGGCTTGTGTCGGAGGTGCGAATCCTTCCCGAGGCACCACCACCAACTTTTCATCTTGAAATTATTAAAAAATCAAATTAGCTTTACAGAATAATAAACAACATAAGGACTGAGAAATAAGATGAGTACACTAACTGGTAAAATTAAATGGTATAATGGTAAAAAAGGCTATGGTTTCATCGAAAGAGATGATAAAGAAAAAGATGCCTTTGTGCATGCTTCAGCAGTAAAAGCTGCGGACATGAGATATCTAAATGAGGGTGATAAACTTGAGTTCACATTAGAAGATGGTCCAAAGGGTCCTTCTGCGGTTAATCTAAAAAAAATAGACTAATTTTTTAAATATTTCAAAGGACGTTAAATCTATAAATAGATTAACGTCCTTTTTTTTATTTTTACTTGAATAATGACAATTATTGTCTAAAAGACTGCTCATGATTATAAATATTACATTCAGAGAGACTTCAAGAAGTACTCATAGAATCTGCTTCCATAGCCTGTAGGCTATTTATTTATAATATAATTTTAAATCCACACAAAAATAATATAAAAACAAGGAATGCCTGGGTGGTGTAACGGTTAGCACGAAAGTTTGTGGAACTTTAAGTTTGAGTTCGATTCTCAGCCCGGGTACCAAAAAATGAATAAAGAAAATAAATTAGTACCTGGGTTACCCTCAGGTTTTGAAGATCGTTGGGATAAAAAACTTCTTCTCAAAAAAAAGCTATTAAAAGCTATTGAGAATAATTTTGTTAAGTTTGGAGCAGAAGCTCTTGAAACCCCTTCGTTTGAAATTAGTGAAAACATTGGATCTTTTCTAGCAGAAGACGATAGCAATCCTATGTCTGACGTATTCTCATTTCAAGATGGTGAAAAAAGCATTACCCTTCGATATGATTTATCCAGCCCTTTAGCAAGATTTGTTGCACAAAATAATCAAGAGCTACCTTCAATATTTAAAAGATATGCAATCCAAAATGTATTTCGTAACGAAAAAGCTGGAAATGGTCGTTACAGAGAATTTATGCAAGCAGACTTTGATATCGTTGGAAATGTTAATCCTGCTCAAGCTAATGCTGAACTTTGCAACTTAATTTCAAGTACATTGTCAGATTGTGGATTAACCAAAGATCAATTTACAATCAATGTAAGTAATAGAAAAATTGTTCAAGGATTAATTGATGAATTAAATATTTCTGAAGAAAAACAAATTAAAGTTATTCGAGCAATTGATAAATTAGACAAGCCTGGATTTGGCTTAAAAGGAGTTGAAGATTTACTTAAAAAAGAAAGAAAAGATCAAAGTGGTGCTATTACTAAAGGGGCAGATCTATCTGATGATCAAGCAGCACAAATATTGAATTTTTTAAAGATTAAAGACTTAAAAAAATTAAAAGAAACTCTAAAAAATCCTTTATCTCAAGAAGGAATAAGTGAGCTTGAGGGCGTATTTGAGGTATTGGGATATGGGTCTAATTTAAATCAAGTTAAGACGAATTTTACCATTGTAAGAGGCTTAGCTTATTATTCAGACTTTATTGTAGAAACTAATTTAAATTTCAAAGTCACCAACAATAAAGGAAAAGAAGTAGATATTGGAAGCATATGTTCAGGAGGTGCTTATGCAAAATTGATATCTAGATTTAGAGGCGTTGATATTCCAGGAACAGGAATAAGTTTTGGTGTAGATAGATTATTGTTTGCTTTAATTCAACTAGATCAAATTAAAGTTGAAGATCAAAAACCAGTTTTAGTTTGTGTCATGGATCAAAAATATCTAAAAAATTATTATGAATTAGTGGATCAATTAAGAGACAATAATATTAACGCTGAAGTTTTTTTAAATACTAAGAAAAACCTAGGTAAACAACTTGATTTAGCAAATAAACGTCAATTAACGGTTGCTGTTATTTGTGGGGAAAATGAATTTAATGACAACACAGTGACTATTAAAAATCTTAAAGGCGTTAAGGGTGAAAACAATCAAACAATTCCAAAAGCTGATTTAATTAATGAAATCAAAAAACTTATCTGAAAATATCCTAAGATCGGTAAAATCTAAAGGATTTAAGTATATTGATTTACCCTCAGTAATCGAGGCCAATCACATCGTCCAAAGATCAGGTGAAAATTTTAGAAAATTTATATTTTCTTTCATTGATCAAAACGGAAGTGAGCTTTGCCTTAGACCCGACTTAACTATCGCATCATGCCTTAGATATTTAGAGAATAATTTAAAAGGAAAAGAGAAGATTTTTTATAGTGGTCAGGCTTATCGAAAGTCACAAAATAAAAAAGACTCTATTATTAGAGACCAAGTAGGATTTGAAATTATTGGCTCTAAAGATGAAAAGAATGATGATAAAGAAATTATAAACACATCTTTAAAGTCTCTTCAAAATATCAAATATACATCAGGAACATTAACAATTGGCAATGTTGAAATCTTTAATTTATTAATTTCAAAACTAGACATTCCAAAACGATGGAAGCTAAGATTATCAAGACATTTTTGGAGAGAAAAATATTTTAATGATCTTTTAAAAAGATTAGAAACTAATTCAGATGTAGATCCAACTATCGTTGAGATTGATAAAAAGCGATATTTTAAAATGTTAAAAGAAGATCTATCCAAAGTTATCGCAGGAAGATCAATTAATGAAATTTTAAAAAGATTTGATAACAAAATTAGAGATCCAAGAAGAACAAAAAAAGGTGAAAATGTATCAAAGATTATTAAAGAGTTTTTAAAGATTAAATGTCCAATTAATAAAGCTGCAAGCGAACTGAATAAGTTTTTTAAAAAGAATAAGATTAATCTAGTAGTTGATCAAAAATATTTTCCAATCTCTGAAAATAAAATTTCAAAATTAAATGTTGTATTCTCTGCTTCATTTGGAAGGCAGTTAGAATATTACACAGGAATGGTATTTAAAATTGATATCAAGTCAAAATCAAAAAACAGAAATATAATTAACGGTGGAAGATATGATAAATTAATTTCAGATCTTGGGGCCAAAAATAAAGTAGCCGCAGTTGGAGCTGCTTTAAATTTAAATTACTAATGAGCAAAAATATAATTAATATTGGTATTCCTAGTAAAGGTAGACTTAGAAAGGATATTTTAAAAATATTCAAAAAAAATAAATTAAATCTATTTTCTGAGCGTGGCGAAAGAGATTTATTAGGATCCATAAAACAATTAAAAAATGTTAAAGTTTTATATCTTCATGCAAGAGAGATAGTTGAAAGACTAGGAGATGGTTCATTAGATCTTGGTTTTTCAGGATTTGATCTATTAAAAGAGAGTGAAGTAAATATTCAAAATAAAATTAATGTTACTAAAAAATATGATTTTGGAAAAGCAACTTTGGTTGTTGCGATTCCTGATCCATGGATAGATGTACAAACTGTTGCAGATTTAGAGGAAATTGCATTTGAATTCAAAGATAAAAAGAAAAAAAGATTAAGAGTTGCAACTAAATATCCAAACTTAACTAGAGAATTTTTATTTTCAAAAGGAGTTACTCAATTTAAGTTAGTTGGTAGTTTAGGAGCAACAGAGGCTTATCCTTTTACAGGATCAAGTGAAATTATTACTGATATAACATCAACAGGTGAAACTTTAAAAGCTAATAATCTTCGTATTTTAAAGGACGGAGAAATATTAAAATCTGAAGCATGTATGATGACATCAAAATCATCTGCAAAAAAACTAGAAGTTAAGAAATTGATTAAATTACTTTCTAAAGATTAGGTCTTTCCAATAAATTAAAATAATCTTAATAATATCAAGGTTTCTAGCAACTGCATAAAGTGCAATCACAGCCCCTATTAGAAATATAATTTTTAATATTATGAATAATTCCATCAGATAATTTTTAAATAATTAAATATATTAATCATATTTTTACTATAAGATAAATTATTAGAATCATGGATATAATCTTTATTGTTTTATTGGTTTTATTGATAGGAATTGCCTCGTCAATACTTTATATAAATTTAAAATCTAAACCTAAGGATGATGAAGATAATAAGGAAGCCGAAGAGATAGCTAACTTAAAGATTGAAATACAGAATTTAAAAGATACTCTTAACAATACTATTAATACGTCACTTGGTTCAATGTCGACCTCATTTAACAATTTATCTACAGGGGTTACAAAAGACATGACAGAGGCCTTAACTAAAGTAGATGAGAAAGTTGGAAATTTTAACCAGCAGGTTCAATTATTAAATCAAAGCCAAGAGGGGATTACGAAAATTTTAGCGGGTGTTAAAAAGTATGGAACTCTTGCAGAGTTTAGTTTGGATGCCTTAATTAAAGACTTATTACCTGCTTCTCAATTTATGACTAACGTTAAAATGAAGGAAGATACAAGTGAAAATGTTGAATTCGCGATTAAGCTTCAAGGAGATGTTTTGGTACCTGTTGATAGTCATTTTCCAGTGGAAAAGTTTAAAGCAATTACCGATGGTCATGACGCACAAGATAAAAGGGCTGTTGCAGATGCTAGAGCAAAATTAGCCACTGCTTTTAAAGCAAAAGCTAAAAGTGTAAATGAAAAATATATCGTTCCACCAAAAACTACGGATTTTGCAATTGTTTATGCTCCAACTGAAAGTTTGTATAAAGAATTAACTGAATACCAAGATCCAAGCACTAAAGAGTTATTAACGCAAGAATTAATGAAAAAACATAAAGTTGTAATCTGTGGACCTAATACTCTTTCTGCTTACTTGCAATCTCTTCATATGGGATTTCAATCTTTAAAAGTTCAAAAAGGTGCTACCGAAATTTATAATCACTTAAAAACAATAACCTCAAGATTTGGAAAGCACTTTGATAATATAATTTCTCTTAGAAAAAAATTAGAGGAAGCTATGTCTGTTGTGGATAAGTTTGGAACAGACGCAAGATCAATTACCAGAACACTTGAAAGTATTAAAGATCCTGAACAACTTGAAAAAGCAGTCCAAACAGAAAATGTAGAAAAATTTGTTGATCGTTCAAAACAAGCAAATAATTAATTTCTTTTTTTCTAAAATAGCGAATATAAGAAATCACATGGAGTGGAATAATAAATATAATTACCCAACATCAACTAGATCAATAGTTGATGGTTCAAGACATTACTCCGTAAATGAAGAACGACTACCTTCAGTGACAACAATTTTAAAAGCAACAGAATCTGAAGAAAAAAAGGCATCGCTTCAAGCTTGGAAGCAAAGAGTTGGCCACAAACAAGCTGAAATTATTACCCGTGAGGCTAGTAGTAGAGGAAGCTCTATGCACGAATATTTAGAAAAATTTTTACTTGGAAAGTTAAATTTAGATTTACTGGGAGACAATACTAGAGAACGAATGATGGCGGATCAAATTATTGAAAATGGATTAAGAAACAAGCTTGATGAAATTTGGGGATGTGAGGCAACATTATATTACCCAGGAAAATATGCAGGTGCTGCTGACTGTGTTGGTGTTTATGAAAATAAAGAGACTATAATTGATTTTAAACAAAGTAATAAACCTAAGAAAGATGAATGGATTGATGATTATTATCTGCAATGTGCGGCATACGCATTAGCACACAATACTGTTTACGGATCAAATATTACGCAGGCTGTTATTTTACTTTGTACAAAAGACAATATGTTCCAAAGATTTTTAATTGATGGTGATAGATTAAAAGATTATCAAAATAAATTTTTAAAAAAAGTTGAACAATTTTATGCACAAAGGATAGTAAATTGAATTACGTAGTATGGGATATTGAAACAGATTCTGCCCAAACCGATTGGGCTACTATTATTGAAATAGGTGGCATTTTACTTGATGAAAACTTCAAAGAAAAAGAGCGTTTTCAAGCAAGATGCAGATTACCTCAAGACAGAGTTCCAAGTGCTACTGCACTTTGTATTAATAAATCAAATGTAGATTTAATAACTAAGGGCAATCTAAGCCATTATGAAATGTTAACTCAGGTTGAGCAAAAATTTAGAGAATGGTCTCCTGCAACATTTCTAGGCTATTCAAGTATTAACTTTGATGATGAAGTTATTAGAAAAGAATTTTTTAAATCTTTAAGAAAACCTTATCTAACAAATACAGAAGGGAATGTTCGTCATGATGCTTTAAATATAGTAAGAGCTGCATTTGCAATCGATGATGATGTTTTAAAAACAGAATTAAATGCTAAAGGCAATAAATCGATGAAACTAGAGTCTTTAGCAAGATTAAATGGTTTTGAGTCTTCTGGAGCACACTCTGCATTATTTGATACTGAACTTACTGTTAAAGTTTTAGATTTAATTAAACAGAAACAACCAACTCTTTGGCAAGAATATTTTAAAACAAGCAGCAAAGTAATTGTTGAGAATATGATTAAGCAAGAAAAGATATTTACTCTAAATGAATATTTTTATGGAACAAGTCGATTATATTTATGTGCTCCATTACACCCAAATGCTTGTATGCATCCAGTTTATAAATGGGGACAAGCAGTAGATCTTAGAGTTGATATTGAGGCCATTCAAAAATTAAATTATGGAGATTTAAAAAAAGAGATGAAAAAATCTCCTAAGTTTTTAAGAACTATTAGATCTAATAAAGCACCGATTATTTTAGATCAAAGTTTTGGGATGAAAGTTGAACCATATAGTAAAATGGATCCTAACTTGATTAAGAAAAGAGCTGAATTAGTTAAAACCAATGAAAAGTTTTCACAAGATATTTGTAATATTTTAAGAGAAGCTGCTGAAGAAAAAATGGAAACTGCTTCACAAGAGGATATCGAACCAGAAGAGTCTATTTATTCCGGAGGATTTACCTCTGCTAAAGATCAAGCTTTATTTCCTAAATTTCACACTGGTGATTGGAAAGAAAAGTTTGCGCTATTAGATAAATTTGATGATGAGAGATTGGTTACTTTTGGCCACGGTCTTATATTTAATGAGGCACCTGAAATTTTACCAAAAGAAATTCATAAAAAAATTAAACGTCGTATCGCTTCAAGAATATTAAGCACTAATAAAGAGAAATGGTGGACAGTTTCTGCTTTTTATTCAGAGTGTGATGAGATTAGAGAAAATGAAGATAAGATGTTTTCATTTAAAAATGTTGATGAAAAGCTGAAATTTTTGGATGGAATTAATGAATATGTGATGAATCTAGAACAAAAGTATTCAGACGCATAATTTAATAAATCAAAATAATCTATTTTTGCCCATTGAATAATCAATTGAATCAATTATATCAGTAATATGCTTAATGATTTTAAAGACGACGATTTTGATAGTAAAATAAAAAACGAAGATATTTCAGTTATCCAGTTTTCAGCTGCATGGTGTGGACCATGTAAGGCTCTTGTACCGGTAATGACTAAGCTTTCAGAGGAATATAAAGATAAAGCTGGTTTTTATTACGCAGACATTGAAGATGGCGGAATTAACACTGGAAGCGCCGCGGGAATTAGAGGTGTGCCGACAGTTATTATCTACAAAAAAGGTGTTGAGGTAGATAGAAAAGTTGGTGGAGTTCCTGAAAGCCACATGAAAGAATTTTTAGATAAAAATATCTAATTTGAATTCAATACTTCTCCAGCAAGATAAAGAGATCCGGTGATTAGGATAATATCGTTTTCCTTGAGCGGGATTGACCTGATAGCATTCTCTACACTTTCTTGATAATTGATGTTTTTGAAGCTATTGAGCTTATTTTTAAGTTCTTTTCCTTTAATAGAGTTTGGTTGATTGGGTATATCTATAGTGGTCAAGGTTTTAATATCCTTAAAGTAACTCATATACTCATTATGATCTTTATTAGCCATCATTCCTAAGATGATATGTTTGTCACAATTTAAACTTTCTAAATATTCATTTAATACTTTTGCTCCTAAAGGATTATGCGAGCCATCAACAAAAAGTTGATGTTCTTTAGCAAGCTCTTTAAGTTTACCAGATTTAATTTCCTGTAATCTTGCAATACAGTTTATTTTTGTAATTCCTTGTTTGATATGTTCATCTTTTATATCAAAATTTTTTATAGCTCTTAACGTTGCAATAGCAGTTGAGATATTTTCTAATTGAAATTGACCTTTAACATTAGGCATTGGCAATTTTATTCCACCCACTTGATCTTCATAATAAAAGAAATCGTTTTCTTTTATTGTAAAAATATAACTTTCATCATAAAAAAACTTATTTGAACTATTATTTGATATTGTTTTTTTAATACTATCTGTAATTTTTTTAGAACTTTGTTTTGCAACTATAATGTTTGAGTTTAAAAGAGTTGAAGTTTTCTCATATATAATTTTTTCAACCGTTTGTTCATTTTTAGGTAGCCAGTCTAAATGATCAAGACCAATGGAAGTTACAATACTAGCTAGATTATTTTTAAGAATATTAGTGGCGTCAAACCTGTGAAATAAGCCAGTTTCTATCAAATTTATATTATCAGGATATTGAGAAGCTTTTAGAAAATAAGCTGCAGTTAATATCTCAAAAAAGGTAATGGGTTCCTTATTATTAGCACTTTCAATTTCTTCAAATAAATTTGCTAATTCTTCATTATTAAGCTCTTCATTATTAAAGACAAAACGTTCATTAATACTTTTAATATGAGGACTAGTGTAAATATTACATTTAATATTTATTTCTTTTAAAATAGCAAACATTGCTTGGATGGTTGAATACTTTCCATTGGTTCCTATAATTGAAATTGCTTTAAGTTTATCTTGAGGATTTCCTAATCTTTCACAGAGGTTTTGAATACGATCTAAACTAAGATCTATTTCTTTAGGATGCAGCTCTTGTAAGCGACTGATTATCTTCTGAAGTTTCATTTTGCTCAGAACTTATAGCAGAATTTTGCTTTAACAATATTGATAATAAAGTTCCAATTTTTGACGCAAGATCTTTACGCTCAACAATTAAATCAACAAAACCTGTTTTTTCAACATATTCACTTTTCTGAAATCCTTCAGGTAATTCTTCCTTAACAGTTCCTTGAATAACTCTTGCCCCTGCAAAAGCAATTAATGCACCTGGTTCAGCGATATGAATGTCCCCTAACATCGCATAAGAGGCTGTAATTCCACCCGCTGTTGGGTCTGTAATGCATACCAAATAAGGTAAACCATTTTTCTTTAACTCATTGATTGCAAGAGTTGTTCTGGTCATTTGAGAAAGTGAAATTAAACTTTCCATCATTCTCATTCCACCACCAGCACTAATACATAAAAAAGGAGTTCTGTTTTCGATAGCATGTTGAATTCCATATAAAAAAGCTTCTCCTTCAGCAGCAGCCATTGAAGCTCCTAGGAAATCAAAATCAGATGCAACTGCAGTAATTTTAATATTATTGATAGTTCCACAAGCAACCATCATTCCACATTCCATACCTGTTTTTTTACGAGCACTTTTTAATCTCTCTTTGTAAGGTTTTGAGTCTGTCCAGTTTAAAGGATCATCTTTTGGAATAGGTGTTTTAAATACCTCATAATTATTTTTACCAAACAAAATATCAAATCTTTGGCTTGGTTTGATTCGGTGATGTTTGTTACAATCTGGGCAAACCCATAAGTTTTGTTCTAAGTCTTTTTTAAGAATGGGGCCTCTACAACAGCTTGTCCAATCACTTTTTGCGATATCTTCTTTTGTGGCTCGTTCATGAAAAGCAGTTTTAATTTTTTCACCTGCTTTTATTATTTTTGTAATCCAGTTCATTTAATTTTATTTTTTAATCTCTTCACGATATTAGTAACATTTGTGACAGGATTTTGTCTCTTTTTAATAGAGTTAGAAATTTCTTTACAAATTGCACTTCCAACTACTAATCCATCAGCTTTTTTAAGAGATTTTATGGTTTTTTCTGTAATTCCAAATCCAATGACAATATTTTTAGATTTGTTTTGATTTTTAATTCTACTGTATCTTTCAAGTATTTTTTTTGGTGAAACTTTAAGCTTTCCCCCAGTAGTTGATAGCATGCTGATGTAATAGACCATATCATGGGAGTCTTTGATAATTTTTTTTAATCTGACCGAAGACGTGGTTGGAGAAACTAATTGAATAAAGATAATCCCTCTTTTTTTACATTTAGCAGCAAATTTTTTATTTTCAGGATAAGGAAGATCTACTACTATTAAACCATCAACTTTAACTTTTTTACACTTATCTAAAAATTTATTTTCATTGTATTGAAAGATCATATTGTAATAACCCATCAAAATAATAGGCTTAGTTTTTTTTGATTTTTTAAAGTCTTTCGCTATTGAAAAAACATCATTAATTTTAATCCCGTTTTTAATTGCTCTATATGCACTGGTTTGAATTTGGCCTCCATCCGCAATAGGAGTATTATGAGGAAATCCTAATTCACAGATATCTGCATAATTAGAAATTGATTTAAGTATCTCTAGTGACTTTTTTTTTGTATTGTCACCTGCAACAGTATAAGTGAGCAAGGCAGGTCTATTCTCACTTTTTGCATTTTGAAATGCTTGACTTATTAAAGAGGTCATTATCTTTTACCCAATCTTTCTCTCAAAATATCTCGATCTTTTTTTGCATCCCCACATGAATTCACAATGATGATTGTGTCTTTACTTAATTTAGGTGCAATTTTAATAGCTTCAGCAAATGCATGACTAGGTTCTAAACTTGGATTTAAATTTTCATATTTTGTAACCATTACATGTGCATTAAGAGCATCCTCATCTGTTGCATGGGTATATCTTGCTCTTTTAGTATCTTTTAAAAAACAATGAATAGGGCTTACGCCTGGATAATCTAATCCAGCACTAATCGACTCTGTATCATTGATTTGTCCCTCATTATTTTGACAAAGATAAGATGCTGCTCCATGCAAAATTCCAATTTTAGCATTTCGACTTAATGGTGCTGCATGAAGTTTTGATTTTTTAGGCCCACCAGCTTCAACACCAATTAATTCAATTTGCTTTCTATCGTAATCAATAAATTCACTCCAAAAACCATAAGCAGAACTTCCTCCACCGACACAGTTAATTAGTTTAATTTTATTTGGAATTTTTTTAAATTCAGATTTCAATTGGTCTTTTAATTCCCTAGAGATTTGTGCAGTACTCCAACCACAGATTTTAACAAATATATTTGGGCCAACAGTACTTCCAACACACATATGAGTGTTATCACAATTAGACACCCAATATCTCATACATTCACTAACAGCATCAACCAAAGTTTGACTACCTGAATAAACTGGAACAATTTCAGCTCCATTTTTTCTCATTGCATCGCAGTTAGGCTTTTGTCTTTTAATATCCTTTGCACCCATGAAAATCTTACACTTAAGGCCAAATTTTTTAGCAGCCATACTAAGCATTTTTCCTGCATAACCAGCTCCAGTATCGCCCACGATATATTTCTTACCCATTGCTTTACAGATAAGAGCGTGAACAGTTGCATTGTATATTTTATGTGCACCTCCATTAGCCTCAGAGACAACCTTTGCCCAAATTTGAGCTCCACCCAGATGATTAGTTAAATTATTTAACTTTATGAATGAAGTAGGGGTTCCAATATAGTTTTTAAAATAAAAATCTCTTTTTTTTAGAAATTTTTTATCTTTTCTTAGTTTTTTAAATTCATTCGTTAAATCTTCTACGGGTTTTTTTAAAGTTTCAGGAATAAAGCTTCCTCCAAATTTACCACCCCAAAAGCCATTTTGATCGTGCTGATCGATTAAAGGAATTTTTTTTTTAAGTTTCATTTTGTGTCTGTTTTACTTTGTTTAAAAATATATCTATTTTGGATTTATCTTTTACCCCAGAAGTCTCAAGACCCCCAGATATATCTATAATATCTGCTATTTTTTTATAATTTTCAAGATTATCATTCACCTGGATATTTCCTGCTATCATTAGCGGTTTGTTGATCTTTATTTTTTTTATAAGTGAATGGTCAAAAGCCATACTTTTTTCATAACCCTTACTATCAAATAAATAAATATCAGCTACTTCAGAAAATAATTGATATTTTTCAACATCCTTTTCATCTTTTATAGTTAATGCAGTAATAATTTTCTTATTATAGTTTTGTTTAATTTCTTTTATTTCTTCAGCTGTGCAGTCATAAATTTGATAATAATCAAAAGGCAGATATTTAATTGCTTCTAAAATATCTTCATCTGGTTTTACTAGTACTGCTACAAATTTAGATTTCTTTTTTTCTAATTTTAGTAATTCATTTAGTTCTTTAATACCAACATACCTTGAACTTTTTTTGTAGTTGCAAATGAAGCCGATAAATTGAGGTGGATAGGGATGATTAATTATAAAATTAAGAGTTTCGAGATCTGAGATCCCACAGATTTTAGAACCCTTAATCATTTATTTAAGTGGTCAATTAATCTTTGAGTATTTTTTTTGATATTGCCTCTAATTAATGATCTTCCTATTACTATTCCAGATACCTTATTTTTAAAAGCATCATTAGGTGTCATAACTCGTGATTGGTCGTTAGCACTATCTCCAGGCAATCTTATTCCAGGGGTGACAATAAATAAGGTTTTATATTTTTTTCTAACTATTTTTGCTTCCTTTGCAGAACAAACAATGCCATCACAGCCTGATTTTTTAATTAACCCAGCTTGTTTTAATACTAATTGTTCCACAGACTTCGTGTATCCTATTTCTTTAAGAGATTTATCATCTAAGCTTGTTAGAATTGTAACTCCAAGCACTTTTAAATCTTTATTGATTGATTTAGCCTTCTTTTTAATGGCTTTTAACATTTCAAGGCCACCATTTGCATGCACAGTTATATACTTACATTTTTTTAGATCCTTTAAACTATCTAATGCAGATAATGCTGTTTGAGGAATATCATTAATTTTCAAATCAAGCCAAAAATCTTTTTTAAAATTTTCTAAGAACTTTCTTCCATTTTTAGAGTAAAAAAATTGTAAGCCAAATTTTGGAACAACTTTGAGCTTCTTTGTTTGAGTTTGCTTAATAATTTTTTTTATTTCATTTAATATAGAGGTATCACAAGCAACAAAAATGTTTTTATGTTTCATCGTTTAATTTTTTAAACAAGTCTTTTGACATTTTAAAGTGAATTGTTTTCTTTTCTGGTGTATTTACTTTTTCACCTGTTTTAGGGTTTCTAGAGATACGAGCTTTTTGAGTATTAGTTGAAAATACCCCAAAACCTCTTAATTCAACTCGATCACCTCTTTTAAGGGCACGCTTAATTTCAATCAAAATTATATTGGTAAACTTTTCAAGGTCTTTTTTTAGAAAATTAGGGTAGTTTTCGGAGAGTTGTTTTAAAAGCTTTGATTTTACAATAGCCAATTTAAATCTTCTGTTTACTCTTTTTTTTCTTCTTTTTTCTTTAAATCTTCAGAAAGTGATGAGAAAGGTAAATTTTTACCAGAACCTTCAGATCCATATTTATCTAAAGCTTCTTTTTTTTCTATTTCTTCTAATAGTTTGATACTTAAAACTACTTTTCTCTTATCTATTTGAATTTCTTTAATAGCAACATCAACTTTTTCTCCACCGGTCCATCTTGATGGTCTAGCATCTGCTGCATTTATAGCAATTTCAGATTTTTTAATTTGAAAATCCATTTCACAATCTTCAGGTCTAACCACTAGACCTTTGTTGTCAGTAGAAATTACTTTGACTGTAATTGTTTGATTTTTCTTTTTATCATTAAAGTAATCAAAAGGATCTGCTTGAGTTTGTCTTAAACCTACTCTGATTTTCTGTTCAGTAGCTTTAACTTCAAGTACTTTAACTTTGATTTTGTCACCTTTTTTGTACTTCTCTAATTCCTCTTCACCATTGTTTAGGTAAGTTAAATCATTACAGTGCAAAAATGCATCCACATCTAGCTCTTCAACTTTTACAAATAGTGAATATTCATTTTTATTTACGACTTCTCCCTCAACTATTGTTCCAACTGGATATTTTGTCTCAAATGTTTCAAATGGATTGTCTTGAGTTAATCTATGTGAAATTGCAACACGTCTTTTATCTTTATCAATTTCAGTTATTACACAATTAATCTCATCTCCAACTTTAAACATTTTTTTAGCTGAAATATTTTTCTTAGTCCAACTTAGTTCACTTGAGTGAAGTAATGTTGTAAGTCCTGGCTCTAATTCACAGAAGGCACCAAAGTCCATTAGTTTAACAACTTTAACTTTATAAATTTTATTCAATTCATAGTTTTCAATATGTTCAAAAGGATCTGGTGATAGTTGTTTTACAGAACAACCAACTTGCAGTTTTTCTTTATCTACCGTGATTACTTTTAAATCATGTTTTTCACCGATATTAAAAACTTCATCAGGATGGTTTACTCTTGAATAAGAAATTTCTTGCAAGTGCACTAAAACATCTAACTCACCATTAACGTTAAAGAAACATCCAAAAGAACTATAACCTTTAACCTCTGCACCCTTGATGATATCTCCGACTTTGTACTTTTCTATGATTTTTGCTTTATCTTCTTTTTTAAATGATGAAATTATTTCTCTTCGAGAAACACAAGCATTTCCTCTAACTTTATCTAATTTTATTAAAGCAAATTTTTGAGGTTCATTCATTAAATGACTAATATCTTTTAATGGTTTGTCACTAATTTGTGATCCAGGTAAAAACATTAAAGAACCGGTATCGATATGTTCTACAATGCATCCACCTTTACATTTTGAAGTGATCTTACCCATGATCGGTTCATTTTTTTCATAAGCTTCAACAAGCTTATCCCAACCTTTAATTTTTTGAGCTTTACTTGCGGAAACAAGCACCTCACCATGTTTATCTTCAATTTTTTCTAATAATACTGGAATAGTTTCACCAACTTTAATTTTTTCTCCAAGACCCATGCTTTTAAGTTCGTTTACATCAAGCACCGGCTCACTTTTTAAGCCTTCAACAAATAAGAAAACAAATTTTTCAGTAATCTTGTTTATCTTTCCTTCTATGATTTTACCTTCTTCAATTTGAATTTTTGAGAGTTGGCTGTTTAGTAATTTTTCGAATTCTTGTGATACTGGATTTGAAAGGTCTTTGTATATTTCCATTAAGTATTAATTTTCCTGTCTATAATTTTTTTTATTTTTAAAAAACAGGCTCTTTTAGTAAGTTTCGAAGTATTTAGCAACACTGAATCTTTAGTTTTCTTCAAGGGGGATATTTTTCTATTATAGTCACTTTTATCACGTTTTTGGATACTTTTTAACACTTCTTTAAAAGAAACTTTATTCTTTAGACTTTTTAGTTCTTTATATCTTCTAAGTGCTCTTGTTTTTACATTTGCCGTTATAAAAAATTTAAAATCAGCGTCTGGAACAATATTGTATGTAATATCTCTTCCATCAAGACAAGATCCTTTATATTTTTTTGGAGGATTATAGGCAAAATTTAATTGGAAAGAATGAACAAGTTTCCTTGTACTTTTTACTTTTGAAATAATTGATGCTTCTGTTCCAACTTCATCAGACAACAAGGCTTTGCTTTCAAGATCTTTTACTTTGAGAGTTTTAATTTTAGATTTAATAAAGTTTTGATTAAATTTTTTTGGAAATTTAATTTTTAGATAAGCAATCATTCTATAAATTTTTCCAGTATCTAAATAAAAAAGATTATAATGTTTTGATATTGCTTTCGCTAGTGTACCAGCTCCTGCAGCTGCTGGAGAGTCGATTGCAATTTTAATAATATTTTTTCTTTTTATCATTATTTTTTTAAACCATCTATTATTTCCAGGAACTTAGGAAAGGAAGTTTTAATAGAGTCTTTATCATGAATATTCCATGTGCCACCAAAAACGGAGGCTGCAATTACACTTGTCATGAAAACTCGATGGTCTTTTAGATAATTTTGGATAACAATTTTTTTTTTAATTATTAAATTAGGATTACCAAATATCTTTATAGAGTTATCAGTTGTTATTGTTTTAATTCCCATTTTATTTAAAATTTTTGCACCCCATTTCAATCTAGGACTTTCCTTCTGATTAAGTTCACCAATATCTTTAAAGTAAGAAACTCCATTAGCTTTAGCAGCAACTAAAAAAATTATTAAAAATTCATCAATAGCTCCACTATTTAATTTTGATGGGCAATTAATCGGTTTCAATTTTTTTGTACTAGTAATTGAAATATCAGCTATGAGTTCTCCCTTATATTTTTTTTTATTTTTAAATTCGATATTAGTGCCCATCTTTTTTAAAATAGTTATTATGCCAATTCTAGATGGATTGATGTTTACATTTTTAATCAATAGTTTTGATTTATTAGATAGAGCAGTTAAGACGATAAAAAAAGCTGCTGAGCTAATATCTGAAGGTATTTTGTAGTTTAAAGGTTTTATTTCTTTAACATTTTTTACTTCTATTAAATCATAATTATTTTTCTTTTTTACTTTCAAAGGTAACTTTAAGTATTTACATAAAAGTTCAGTATGATCTCTGCTGGGTTTACATTTGATAAAAGTTTTACCTTTCGTTTTTAAGCCAGCTAAAATAATACTACTTTTCACTTGAGCCGAACCTCTGTTTTCCAAATAATTAATTGGCAAAGGATTTTCATTTCCTTTAATTGTTAAGGGCAAACCTTTATTTGTTAGCTTGATGTCTGCACCAAATTTTTTTAATGGTTCTGCAATTCTATTAAAATCTCTTTTGGACAAACTTTTATCCCCAATAATTTTTATTTTGTATGGTGTATCAATCAAAAGACCCATAATTAATCTTCCTAAGGTTCCTGAATTTTCTGAGTTAATTGTTATATCCTCTTGATATTTGTAACCACCAATCCCATTGCCAGTTATTGTGCAATAATTTTTATTTAATCTTACTTTTGCCCCTAGTTTTTTTACTGCATTGATTGCAGCAAGCACATCTTCAGATAAAAGTAAATTATAAGCTTTTGATTTACCTTTTGCTATCGAGGAAAACAAAACCCATCTAATGCTTAGGCTTTTATCTCCAGAAACAGTTATGCTTTTATTGTAGTCCTCAATCTTTTTTTTTACGATGATTTGATTGGCCATTAAATTTATTTAAAGTTAAAAGAGTCACCAAAATAAGCACTTTTAGCATCTATGTTATTAACTAATTCCTTGGGTGAGCCTTCTGCAATAATTTTACAGTTACTCAATATCATGGCTCTGTCAACACATGCTAGCAAATCTCTTGCTTGATGGTCACATATACATATTGTGATTTTTGTCTCTTTTTGTAAATTAACAA
>CACEFI010000004.1 GCA_902558795.1 uncultured Pelagibacteraceae bacterium
ATAATCGCTATCTTTTTGTACATGATCTCTTGGAAGTCTAGTGTTAAAATATTGATCTAGATCATCAATTTTCAACTTTGAAATATAAGAATATTTTTTTTTAAAATCTAAATTAAGAAATTTTTTAATATCTTTTTTTTTTGCAAATTTTTGGATTAAACAATCCATTACAAATTCCATGTCATTAAGGATTGGCTTTAAATCTCTTTGAAAGTTAAGAACATTTTTTATTTTTAAATATCCTTGTTCAAACAATTTCTTTTGTAGATTATTTGCCATTAATAGAACCTAGTAGAATTTTTTAACAATATCAATTCTTAGGAGCAGTTGTTAAATAATTTGCATCATGAAAAGAAGTTAACATTTTTTTCTTAGTACTGATGATGTGCGGATAGTAAGCTGTTCCTTTATAATTCCAAATAACTGGTTTATTGAGTGCATAACTTCCATAAATAAAAAATCTTTTTGGACAGTTTTTTTCTATAAAACGTTTAACTCCATGATAAGAATTTGGTGTAGATTGAAAAAATACCACAGTCCCTTTCTTTGGAGTAAAAGCTTTAACTACTTCTAGTTCACTCATTTTTGGAAATCTTCTGAAACTTTTTCTTAAATTTTTCTTTGATTTTTTTCTATAAATTGTAAGCGAACCTCCATTTTTTTTTGGAATATCTGTTAGATAAATTAAGAAATTATACAATCTCGTAATATCATCTCTATGAGGACGTAATCTGTATCCTCCCTTTGATACCGAAAAGTCTATATCTAAATTTACTTTAGGATTAGTATAATTGTTACCTAACATTTTTTTTAATTCACTAGAATTTAATTTTTTTTTAATAGTAAACTTTTTAGGATTAAATGATTTTGGTTTATGTAGATTAACCCATGAACCATCCTTGAAATTTTTTGTAAATAAATTTTCAATTTTTTTATAAAAAGACTTACTATTAAAAAGCCTAAAAAGCTTTGCAGAGTTAATTGAATTTTTGATATATAAATTAAAATTTTTAGAACCTTTATTAATCCTGCTTCTGCCTCCCATAATCATATCATCAAATGATTTTGAGTTGCTGATTTCTTTAATTAATAAATTACATATATTTTTTGAAACAACGTTGTCTCCAACTAAAACAGGAAAGTTACTTTTGATTTTTTTTAATTTATTTGTACTGAGCATTTAGCTGTACATACCTTCTTTCACTTTAATCATTTTATACATGAGATCATTTAGAGGTGTCTTAACACCATGTTTTTTACCTATTTTTGAAACTGCACCACTAATAAAGTCTATTTCAGTTTTTCTCTTGTATTGAACGTCAAAAGCCATAGATGACTTGTTAGTTTGCATTGAGTCTACAATTTTATTAAACATAAATAAGCATTCATCTTCAGAAACATTTACACCATCAGCAAGTGCGACTTCTCTAGTTTCTAGAATTATTTCTTTACCTAGGCCTCGAGATACTTCGTTTGCTTTGTTGTTTATATATAAATCAGTATGATGAAGATCAAAAATTGCAGATAATGGTCCAATTGCTGTTAGAGCAAAAAGTTTCATCCATTTTCTTTTTTTTACATCTTCAGCTGCAATCATTTCCAAATTATGCGCAGTAAAAGTTTCAGCTATTTCTGTAATTCTTTCTGTTATTCCTCCTTCATATTCACCAATCCATGAAGGCAATGCACCATGGTTCATTATATGACCTGGTCCTAAAATATTTGAAGCTTGTGTTGTTGTTCCACCGATTACTTTCTCTTTCCCAACAATACTTTGAATTATTGACTCATGACCAATTCCATTTTGAAAAGACATGAAGACTGTTTTTTCACCAATAATATTTTTAATGCTATTTAGTGCTGGTTCTAATGCAGTTGCTTTACACATAACAATCACTGCATCCATTTTATCCAACGATGATGGATCTGAAGTAGCTTTAACCTTAATTATACGATCTCCACCATGACCATCCATTTTCAAACCATCTTTGTTAATTGCATCTACATGTTCTTTCCAAACGTCAATTAAAGTTACATTTAAACCTTTTTCAGCTAGCAATCCTCCAAATAGGCATCCCATAGCGCCTGCGCCTAATACAGATATTTTTAAATCTTTGTTTATCATCGTTACCTTTTTAAAATAATTTATGTATAGAAATTATATATATTATCTATAGACAATATGCAAAATAAATTATAGCTTATAGTATTATGCAATTAAAAATAGAAAAGGGAACTTTTACAAACTATTCACTTGAAGATATAGCGAGTGCATTAAAAAAAGGACTTTCAGAAAATTTTAAAAATGTTGAAGTAGAAGTTGTAGATTGTCCTAATCTTCGTGAATGGGATTGTCCATCTGAAGGAATCAGTGGTAACCAAAAAATAATAGATGTTGGTGGTGAGCCATATATGCATGATCCTAATTTTATTGGTGCTGAATTTGATTACCAAGAAATTTCCAAAATGATTGGATCAGAAAAATCATATGCTTTAGGTGCTGGATCTGGTGCAATGTCGTGTTTGGATGGTCACTGTGGAGAATTGGTAATTAACGAAAATTTAATAACTGACGAGTCTAGATCTATAATTGCAAGAGTAAGTCCTGATAAAAAATGTATCGTTGAAAAATATAGCGCAAGAAAACACGGTGGACTTGGCAATATTTATTATACAGATGGCAAACAAGGAAAAGTAATAAAAATAAAAATTAAAGGAAGATCAGGTGATCAAGGTTCACTACCACAAGCAATGCGATCTTCATTATCAAATAATTTAAATCTTAAAGACAATGAACATATTGCTATTGCAGGCGTGTTTAGAATTTTAGAGGGAAGAGTAAGATCTCATGTTCAACCAGATTATAAAGATATCAAACACGAATACTATGATCCAAAACAAATGAAATGTGTGAAAGATTTTCTTCAATTTTATGAGCCAGTTGGACCAAAGTTACAGTGTTATACAGTTCTTTGGACTGGAGACCCAACTGGAGGAGAATTGAATTTAAGAGAGTCTGGTGAACATACACATTTCCATTCTTATCAAGATGATAAAGATGCAGGTCATTATCATTTTGATGTAACACCAGATGAAATAGAATATGAAGGATATTTTAATACAGCTTCAGAAGTACATAGAGTGAATAATATTTATAAAGAGCTACTAAGCAAAAATAGTATTGAATAGAAAACTTAATAAGTTTAAGTTTATTTAAATGAAAAGACAGTTTAAGTATCCTAAATCTTTTGAAGAGCAGAAAAAAATTCCAAAAATAACTCAAAAAAGAATTAAATTAGCAGAAGCTTCATTAGGAGATTTTGAAGGAAGACTAGAGAATGATTTGCTTAATTGGTTTTCATTAACTCCTCAGCATTGGATTATGCTGCACATGGTAATGCTTGCTTATTATAAAAATAAATCAATTACTAAAAATGAATTATTAAAAGTTATTGAAAAATCTTATCTGACATCAAATGTTTATATAGACACTGCAATAAAAAAAGGATTTTTTAGAATTATCAGAAATGAAAAAGACAAAAGATCAATTTTTATTTTGCCTTCAGTGATAACAATAAAAACTTTTGAAGGATTCATAGATAGAAGAGATATAGTTTACAAAGGTATTTAATGAAAAATATTTATACTTGGGCAGCTAAGCCAGCTCAACGTAATTTAACAGTTGGAGATTTAAAAAAAGCAAAAGGTAAAAAAAAATTTACTCAAGTAACTGCAAATAGTTTTGAAGAAGCTGATGCCGCTGAAAAAGCTGGCTTTGACATGATTATTTCAAATGCAAAGAACGTAGTTGAAGTTAGAAAGGGTTCAAAAAATCTTTTTTTAACTGCCGCATTAGTTTTAAATGAATATGTGACAGCTGAAGATATTATGCGTGGTGCCTTTAAAGCTTTAGAAAATGGAGCAGACGCCGTGATGACTCCAAGAAGCATGAATATTGTTGAAATGCTAGCTAAAGAAGATGTCCCAGTGATGGGCCATCTAGGTTTGGTTCCAAGAAAATCAACTTGGATTGGTGGACTAAGAGCTGTTGGTAAAAGTTCAAGTGAAGCATATGAATTATTTCAAAAATTTAAAAGATTAGAAGATGCTGGTGCTTTTTCAGCTGAGTGTGAGGTTATACCGGAAAATGTAATGGGGGAAATTTCAAAAAGAACAAATATCGTAACAGTATCTCTTGGAGCAGGAAAAAATGCAGATGTAATGTATTTGTTCATGGAAGATATTTGTGGTGATACAGAAAATTTACCAAGACATTCAAAAGCTTATGGTAATTTGCTAAAACTTAGAAATGAAATTAAGCTTGAGAGAGTAAGAGCGCTTAAAGCATTTAAAAAAGATTCTATGAGTGGAAAATTTCCCGGAAAAGAACAATCCTCTAATTTAGATAAAAAACAACTTGAAGAATTCTTAAGTAAGATTGATTAATAGGTGTCAGAGCCTTCTTTTTTATTAACAGAACCCTTCATTCCATCTACCATAGATTTTGCACCAGCGCTTAACGCTCTTAAATCAGATGCAATCGTCACAAAATCAAAACCTTTTTCAATCATCTTAGTTGCATATTCTGTAGTACCGTTGTGAATTCCTGCAAAAATATTATTTTTTTTAGCATGTTCTAAAATTCTTAAAATTTCAGAATAAGCTTTTGTGCTTTCAGGTCTATCAAATCCTGGTTTTTCACCAATTGCTAAACTTAAATCTGCTGGACCAATATAAATACCATCCACACCTGAGGTAGACATTATCTCATCAAGATTTTCTAAAGACTCTTTAGTCTCTATCATTGCTAGTTTTAGTATTTCCTCATTAGCATGATCTGCATAATCAGCTCCACCGTAAATTAAACCTCTTATAGGACCAAAACTTCTGTAACCATCAGGTGGATACATACATGCTTGAACAAAGTTTTCTGCCTCTTTTTTATTACTTACCATTGGACAAACAATTCCATAACAACCAGCATCTAAGATTTTCATAATTTGACCTGGTTCATTCCAGTTAACTCTAGCTAAAGGAGTTACATCTGTTGTTGATATTGTCTGAAGCATAGGAAGTGCATTACTGTAATCTACTAAACCATGCTGCATATCGATAGTTAAAGAGTCCCAACCTTGATGAGCCATTGCTTCAACAGAAGCTGTACTTGGAATTGCACACCAGCCGTTAATAACAGGTTTACCTTCCTTCATCATTTGTTTGATTTTATTTTTTCTCATTTTTCTAAATTTTTAATCCCATGTGAGTGTATTTCACATTTAGATAATCTTTTATTGCACCTGACCCACCTTCACGACCATAACCAGTTTGTTTTATTCCTCCAAAAGGTGCCTCAGCAATAGCAACAACACCAGTATTGACTGCGACACAACCAGACTCTAACTTTTCAGATCCAATATGAGCTTTATCCATAGAGTTAGTGTATAAATAACTACACAATCCTAAGTCATTATCATTTGCTCTTTCAATTACTTCATCAAAAGTTTTAAAAGTCAAAATTGGAACTAGTGGACCGAAAGGCTCTTCTTTCATTATTGTAAAATTATCTTTTACGTCATCAAAGACTGTTGGTTCGTAATAATAACCTTTGTTGAAACCAGAAGGTCTTTTTCCACCCATTAAAACTTTTGCACCTTCTTTTTTTGTCGTTTCAACTAACTTTTCTATTTCTTCTAATCTTTTTGCAGTACTTAGAGGTCCTAATTCAACCCCTTCATCCATACCATTTCCTATTTTCAACTTTTTTGCTCTTTCCATAAAAGCACTAACAAACTCATCTTTTCTATTTTCTTGTATATAAAATCTATTAGGAGAAATACAAACCTGTCCATTGTTTCTAAATTTACCAGTTATTGCTATATCAGCTACTTTGTTCATATCTACATCTTCACAAACAATAAAAGGTGAATGTCCGCTTAGTTCCATAGTAACTCTTTGAACTTTATCAGCTGCTTTTTTTAAAATAATTTTACCAACTCTAGTAGATCCAGTAACAGAAACTTTTTTAATAATATCAGACTCCATTAATTCATTTGAAATTTCAGCAGGATCCCCTGATAAAAGACTAACAACACCATCTGGTACTCCGGCTTCTTTGCAAATATTCACTAATTCCATTACAGCACCAGGAGTAATAACGTCTGGTTTACATATAACGGAGCAACCTGCTGCTAAGGCAGTAGAAATTTTTCTTGAAGCTAAAACTATTGGAAAATTCCAAGGAACTAAAGCAGCTACAACTCCAACTGGTTGATAATAAACATGAACTCTTGTATCTGGAAATCTACTTTGTTGAGTTTGACCATAAATTCTTTTTGTCTCTTCTGCATTCCACTCAAAAATATCAGCTCCACCACCAACTTCACCAACTGCTTCTGCAAGAGGCTTTCCAACTTCAAGAGTTAACCATTTTGCAATAACATCTTTTTTTTCTCTCATTAGATCAGCAATTTTCCTAAGCACGTATGCTCTTTGCCATGGTGCAGTATTTTTCCAAATTTCCAAACCTTTCTCAGCTGACTTTAATGCTTTTTGAACCTCAACAGATGAAGCTTTTGATGCTTTTCCAATCACTTCTTCTGTTGCAGGATTTATTACATCATATGTTTCTTTTTTTTCAGCTTGTTGCCACTTACCATCAATAAATTGTCCAAATTTTTCGTACATAGATTATATTTTTTAAGTTTACTTAATTAGGTTTTTTAATTTATAAATATATTTATATATAAACACTATACATATTAAAAAATAAACAAATTTATGAAAAAAATTACTCTCACTTGTGCACATGCAATCGTAAAATATTTAATTGCCCAAAAAATATTAATTAATGGTAAAAAAGAACCTTTGTTTCCAGGAGTGTTTGGAATCTTTGGACATGGTAATGTTGCGTGTTTAGGCCAAGCGCTTGAAGAAAACCAAAAAGAACTGCCAACTTATAGAGGCCATCATGAACAAAATATGGCTTTGACAGGGATTGGGTATGCAAGGGCTAAAAGAAGACAACAGATTTTTGTAGCAACTTCTTCAGTTGGTCCTGGTGCAACTAATATGGTTACAGCTGCAGCCGTTGCAATGAGTAACAGATTACCTATTTTATTTTTACCTGGTGATACATATGCAAACAGAATGCCAGATCCAGTACTTCAACAAGTAGAACATTTTAATAATCCGGGAATAACTGCTAATGATGCCTTTAAACCTGTGACTAGATATTTTGATCGTATCACTAGACCTGAGCAAATAATTCAATCATTTCCAGCAGCAGTTCAAACAATGTTAGATCCTGCTGATTGTGGACCTGCTTGCATCGCTTTAAGTCAAGATATTCAAGGACAAACTTTCGATTATCCTGAAGAATTTTTTAAAGAAAAAGTTCATGCAATTAGAAGACCAAGACCAGACGAATTTCAAATTAAAGAAGCTGCTGAAAAAATTAAATCATCAAAAAATCCAATAATAATTTCTGGTGGTGGAGTTTTTTATTCTGATGCAATGGATGAGTTAAGTAAGTTTGCAACTAAACATAACATTCCAGTTACTCAAACTGTAATGGGATATTCTACAATGAAAAGAGACCATTCACATTATGCTGGTCAAATAGGTGGGTTAGGTGGCAAAAACACAAATTCACTTGCCAAACAAACTGATCTTGCTATTGCTGTTGGTACTAAACTTGCAGACTTTACTACTGGATCTTGGGCTAACTTTGAAAACGAAAAATTTCAACTTGTTTCAATTAACGTATCAAGATTTGATGCTAATAAACATTTGGCTCAAGCAGTAGTAGGTGATGCAAAAGTTTCATTAGATGAACTTTCACAAGCATTAGGTGATTGGAAAGCTGGCGAGGAATGGAATAGAAAATCTCAAGCAGAGTTAAAAGCGTGGAATGAGCATGTAGATAAAGAGAGTGCTCCTTCAAATCAAGAGGTACCAAGTTATGTTCAAGTAGTTGGTGCCGTCTATAAGAATTCTGATCCATCAGATATCGCAGTTACTGCAGCAGGAGGTTTAGTTGGTGAGGTTATTCAGGTTTGGAGACCAAGAGAATTAAATACTCATGAAACTGAGTGGGGATTTAGTTGTATGAGTTATGAAATTTCAGGAGCATTAGGAATAAAAATGGCAAACCCTGATAAAGAAGTAATTTCTTTTGTAGGAGACGGGTCTTATCTTTTGAATAATACAGATATTTATTCTTCAGTAATAACTAATAATAAGCTTATCATAATCGTTTGTGATAATGGCGGATTTGCAGTGATCAATAGACTACAATTATTTAAAGGTGGAAACGAATATAACAATTTATTAAAGAGTTCTAATACCCCAGGTCTCGTAAATGTAGATTTTGCAAAACACGCAGAAAGTATGGGAGCAAAATCAGAGCATGTTAATTCAATTTCAGATCTTGAAGAAGCATTTAAGAGAGCAAAAAAATCAGATGTTACTTATGTAATTTCAATTAAAACTCATGCTTATCAATGGTTAGAGGGTTCTGCATTTTGGGATAGCCCTACACTAGAAATTCCAACCACTAAAGAAAATAAAGAAGCTTTAAAACTATATAAAGAAGGAAAAAACAAACAAAGACAAGGCGTTTAATTCTTTATGAATAAAATTTTTAAAGTAGGCCTAATTGGTTGTGGTCATATTTCTGAAACATATTTTAGAGCAGAGAAATATTTCAATAATATTAAAATTGTTAAATGTGCAGATATAAACCTTAATAATGCACTTAAATGTGCAAAAACATATAAGATACAAGCAGTAACTGTTAATGAACTTTTGAAAGATAAAGAAGTTGAGATTATTTTAAACTTAACCATTCCTAAAGCTCATTACCAGGTCGCAAAACAGGCATTAGTTAATGGAAAACATGTTTACTCTGAAAAACCATTAGCAATTAATTTTAACGATGGAAAAGATCTCCTTAAAATAGCAAAAAAGAAAAAACTTTATATTGGAAACGCTCCTGATACTTTTTTAGGTGGCGGTATTCAAAAATCAAAAGAATTAGTTGATAAAAAAATTATAGGTAAAATCAATCTAGGAAATGCAATTTTTGCTTTTCCTGGGGTTCAATCTTACCATCCAAACCCAGAACCATGGTTTGCTAAAAAAGAAGGTGGGCCAGTAATCGATATGGGTCCATACTACTTAACAGCTTTAGTTAATTTATTAGGACCAGTAAAAAAAGTTACTGGCAGCATAGTTAATGGAGTTAAAAGAAGAACAATTGGTATTGGACCAAGAAAAAATAAAACATTTAAAGTTGAATGTCCCACTACATATTTATCAACAATTACATTTGATAACGGAACAACAATTAGACTAACTCTTTCTTTCGATGTTATTGCTCATCAAAGAAATCATATCGAACTTTATGGTGACAAAGGCTCTATGATCGTTCCAGATCCAAATATGTTTGGAGGCTCAGTTTATGTATGTAAAAAGCTAGGTGATCCCTGGATAGAATATAAAACAAACAAAATGCCATTAGGAAAAATTAATATTAGATCACAAAGCTCTAGAGCGAACGAGTCTCCTACTAATGCTAATTATCGTGGAGCAGGACTAGCAGAAATGGCTTATTCAATTGAAAATAAAAAAATAAACAAATGTAATGGAGAACTATCTCTTCATGTTTTAGATATCATTCAATCAACAATGAAAGCATGCAAGACTAATAAACCACAACTAATTAAGACTACATGCAAAAAACCAAGTTTATTCCAATTAAAAGATATAAAGAAAATATTGAAATAATATTTATAATCAAAATATGAAAGTTCAATATTTTGATTTAAAAGATAAACGTGCTTTAGTTTCAGGTGGAGCATCTGGTATTGGAGCATCAATTGTTGAACATCTTTGTGAACAAGGAGTTGAGGTTTATTTTTTTGATATAGATAAAAAAGAAGCTCAAAAACTAATTACAAAAATTAAAAAGAAAAAACAAAGAATACCTACTTTTCTATTCTGCAATATTAAAAATATAAAAAAATATAAAAATTTAATTCAAGGTATTATTAAAAAGAAAGGTCCAATCGATATTTTAGTTAACAACGCATCAAATGATCAAAGACATACTCTTGAGGAAATTACAGAAAAATACTGGGATGAAAGAATGACAATAAATTTAAAGCACTATTTATTTGCTATTCAAGCAGTTAAAAAAAGCATGACTAAAAACAAAGGTGGATCAATAATAAACTTAGGTTCAGTTAGCTGGATAAGAGGTGCGGTTATGTTTCCAGCTTATGCCACAGCAAAAGCCGCAATTTATGGCTTAACTAAATCTTTAGCTAGAGATTTAGGACAACATAATATTAGAATAAATTCTATAGCACCTGGATCAGTTGCAACTAAAAGGCAGTCAAAATTGTGGTTAAATTCAAAATTTAAAAAAGAAATTTTAGATAATCAGTGTCTTAAAACACAAATATTACCTGAGGATGTTTCAAGAATGGTTTTATATTTAGCTTCCGATGTTTCGTCTGGTTGTACGAAACAAAATTTTACTGTCGATGGTGGATTAATTTAAGTTTGATTATTCAATTATATTAAAATCAGATTTATATTTATCAGTTATAGTTAAACCTAATCCAGGAGTATTATCATCCAAATTGATAAATCCATTTTCTGGAGCAGGATCACCTTCAAAAATATAATAGAAAAGTTCATTTCCAATTTCAACGTCATGAACAGGAAAAAATTCAGAAATAGGACAATTGAAGTTAGACATTGTTAAATGATAATTATGCATTTGACCTGCATGAGGAATTACAGGAACTTGATGAGCTTCTGCAATTGCATTAATTTTTTGAGCAGCTGTAAAACCACCAACTCTATTATTGTCATATTGAATATAACTTACCGCTTTTAAATCTAATAATTGCTTGAAACCAAACATATTGAATTCGTGCTCTCCCCCAGAAATTGGAATCATATTCATATTATTTAGTTCAGCATATCCATGAATGTCATCTGCTATAACAGGTTCTTCTAACCATCTTGGATTAAATTTCATAAGTTTTGGAATCATTCTTTTGGCATAATCTAAATTCCAACCCATATAACATTCCATCATTAAATCTGTATCTTCACCTATTACTTCTCTTACAGCTTCTGCAAGTTCAATGTTTTTTTTCATTCCTTCTGGGCCATCTTTTGGGCCCCAACCAAATCTCATTTTAAACATTTTGAAACCTTGCTTCACATAACTCTCAGCTTCTTTTTGAAGATCTTTAATTGGTTGGCTATAAAGTTTGGATGCGTAAACAGGAATTTTTTCTTTTGTTCTTCCCCCCAAAAGTTTGAATACCGGTTTATTAGTGATTTTACCCATTATATCCCACAGCGCGATATCAATAGCTGATATTGCAACCATACCAATTCCTCTTCGACCCCAGGCATGGGTTCTTCTATACATTTTCTCCCAAATGTAAGCATAATCAAAAGGATCCTCTCCAATCACTAAGGGTTTTAAATATGTATCAATTGTTTTTTTAGCTACTTGCGGTGCTAAGGCTGCATTACCTATTCCAATGGTTCCATCATCAGTTTCAATTTCACAAATTAACCATTCATGAAATCTAAATGAACCCATTGCATCAGATTTTTCAAATAAAAGATCCGAAGCATTTGTACAAAAATTATTTTGTGGAGGTACAGTTTCCCCATTCCACTGGTAAACTTTAGTTCTTATTTCTTTAATTTTAGTCATTGTTTATTTTTATTTTCAGCCATTGTTAAAGCAATTTTGAAAGAATTCAAAGTAGGTTCTAAATTTGCCTGATTTTTACCAGCAATATCAAAAGCAGTTCCATGAGCTGGTGTTGTGATAGGAACAGGCAAGCCTCCTTGAACTGTAACCCCTCGATCAAAACCAAATGCTTTTAATCCAGATTGAAGAGCATCATGATACATGCCCACAATACAATCGTGATTTTTATTTTTATAAGCAGTAATAAAAGAAGTATCACAAGGTAAAGGCCCGTCTGCTTTAATACCTAGTTTTTTTACTTCTTCTATTGCTGGAATAATTTCGTCTTTTTCTTCAGTTCCAAATTCTGCATGTGGATTAAGAGCTTGAACAGCAACTCTTGGACTTTCAATACCATTTAATTTCATTGCTTCATTAATTAGTTTAATTGGTTTGATAATCTTTTCTTTTTTGACATGCTCTGGAACTTCTTTAATTGGAATATGAGATGTAACTCTTGCAGTCCAAAAGTTATCGATAACATTAAATTCACAAAAAAAATTTTTTACATCTAGCTTTTCTGCCATCAAATGTAATTCATCTGAATATTTATTTCCCCCAAGCTTTAAACTTGTTTTATTGAATGGACCAAAATTTATTGCATGAATTTTATTTTCTTTAGCAAGTTCTAGAGCTAGATTTAATGCTGATAAAACACTTTCTCCAGATTCTTTAGAACATTCCGATAATTTATAATTGTGATTTTTACCTTGAGTAATATCTAAAAAATATTTATTCTTATCTTGAAAATTAATTTCATCAAAATTTTCTACAAATTTTAGATCATGTGAATTACCGGAAATTTTATTTCCACCTTCTAAAATATTTTTTTCACCAATAATTACAATATTCGCTTTATTTGTAATTTCTTCTGTTAATAATTTTGAAATTAACTCTGGCCCAATACCTGATGGATCTCCCAAGAGCAGTGCAATATTAATTTTAGTTTGAGGCATTTTTTACTTTACGGTTTGTATCAGATTATGTTTATATAATTAATTATAAATTAACTAAAGAGGGAAATAATGAAAAAAAGTTTTAAACTTTTCTTAGCTGCTGCTTTTCTAGTGACTGAATTTTTTGTTATAGCACTACCTATGCTTACTACTTCTGCAAGAGCAGATGGTGCTATTCAAGCAATTACTCACGCTGGTTTTGGTGGTGGTACTGACGTAACTACTAGAATGATGCTTTTAAGAGCTCGAAGAGTTCTTAAACAAGACATGCAATTAGTTAACAAAAAAGGTGGTGGTGGAGCTGTATCTATGGACTACATGATGAGCTTACCTGCTGATGGTCAACACACTTTAACTTGGACTACTGGACACGCTGTATCAATGGCATTAGGTAAAACTAAAGTTAAGATTAGCGACATGCAACCACTTGCAAGAGGAACAGATGATCCTCAATTATTTGTAGTAAATTGTAAAGCGGACATCAAAGATGCTAAGAAATTTATTAGTGTTCAAAAATCAAAATCACTTAAATATGGAACAACCCATGTTGGTGGAATTGATGATGTAAGTGCAATTGCGTTTACTAAAAAAGGTGGATTAAAAGATCCTACTATTGTTGCTTACAAAGGTGTAGCCCCAATTAAAACAAACTTAATCAAAGGAGATATTGATGTAGGTGTTTTAAACTTAGGAGAAGCATTAACTGAAATAAATGATGGAACACTTTGTGTTTCTGTTGTTTTAGCAAATAATAGAATGGCTAAAATTGGAGACTCTCCAACAGCTAAAGAATTAGGAATACCTGTTTCTTTATCTACTGTTAGAGGCTTTGTAACTAAAAAAGGTGCTCCAGCTGAAAGAGTTAAAGAGTTAGAAGCTGGAATGATGAAAGCTATGAGCCACAACTACTATAAAAATTTCTTAACAGAAATTGGTCTTGATGAAACAAGTGTTGTTGGTGCTGATGAATGGGGTAAGCAAATGGAAGAAATGCTTACTGAAATGACTGCACAGCTTAAAGCTTTAGGTTACATTAAGTAATTATAAAGATAGTACATTTAGTTTATGAATAATGTACGAAAACAAAAAAGGGCAAACAAAAGTTTGCCCTTTTTTTTTAAAGATGAATTTAAAGTTTCATTTGTAATAATATTTATTTCAACAATTTTACTAATATCTACTTTTTCTTTTGATATTGTTCCTCCAATTTTAAACAGAGGAATACAACCTGCGACGTTTCCTAAAGCTCTATTGGTTTTAATAATTAGCTTAACTTTAATTGTGTATTTTTTATCAACTAAAAAACCGTGGAAGACTGAAAAAAAATTACCAAAACCTTTTTATTTAACATTAATAAGTTTTTTATTATTTATTTTGATTTCAAAAACCCTAGATTTCTTTTTAGCAATTTCTGTTTTATCAGTTTTTGTTTCATATTATTGGGGCGAGAGAAGATTTTTTTATTTATTATTAGTTAGTATTATTTTTCCAATAATTGTATTTATTTTTTTTGAAACAATTCTAGGCTTAAGGTTTCCACCTGGAATAATCACTAATATTTATTATCAGGTATAAATGGAAAATTTACTTTTAATGATGGCCCCGTTATTTAGTTCAAAACTTTTATTAGTTTTATTTTTTGGAACTTTATTCGGATTGATCTTAGGTGTTTTACCAGGTCTTGGTCCTACTACTGGCGGTGCGTTAATTTTACCTTTTACAATGACTTTGGATCCGCTCTCAGCAATTGTTTTATTAACATCAATTTATTGTGCAGGAACATACGGTGGTGCAATTACAGCTATTTTAATTAATACTCCAGGAACACCAGCCGCAGCAGCCACATGTTTAGATGGTTATCCGCTAGCTCAAAAAGGTGAGGCTGGCAGAGCTCTTGGAATGGCAACTGTATCAAGTACTGTAGGTGGGATTTTTAGTGTCATAATACTTGTTTTTTTTGCACCATTGCTTGCAAAACTTGCTTATGAATTTGGTCAACCTGAATATTTTGCCTTAGCTATTTTTGGGCTAACAATGCTTGCTTCTATTGGAGAAGGAAGTCCAATTAAGAATTTAATTGCAGGTGCATTTGGAATTTTAATTTCAACTATTGGAAAAGATTTTATGACTTCAATTGATAGATTTACTTATGGAATTAATGAGTTGTCTGAAGGAATTGGATTTATTCCAGTTGTTGTCGGTTTATTTGCAATCAGTGAAATGTTAACTCAATCAACTTTATTAGATCAGATATTTAAAAGAGTAGCTTTAAAAGCAGTAAAACTTCCATCTTTAAAAGATTATAAATTAACATGGAAAACAATTTTAAGATCTTCAGGGATAGGTTCTTTTATAGGAGTTTTGCCAGCTGAAGGGGGGACAGTTGCGTCCTTGATTGGTTACTCAGAGGCTAAAAGATTTTCAAAAAAACCTGAAGAATTTGGCAAAGGGTCAATTGAAGGAATTGCGGGAGCAGAGGCAGCAAACAATGCTGCAACTGGTGGAGCAATGGTGCCCACACTTGCACTTGGTATTCCTGGGAGTGCAACCACTGCGGTAATACTTACAGGTTTAATAATACATGGAGTAAGACCTGGGCCTGATTTATTTAGAGAGCAACCTGAATTTTTGTATGGAATTTTCGGTGCAATGTTAATTGCTAACGTGCTCTTCTTTATATTTGGTTTTTTTGGAGCTAAAATTTTTGCAAGAATTACACTTGTTCCAAATAAAATTTTATGGCCAATGATTTTTACTGTTTCTGTTTGTGGAACTTATTCATTGAGTCAATCTATATTAGATGTTTGGATAATGATTTTTTTTGGTGTACTTGGATTTTTTATGAGAAGATATGGATTTTCAGTAGTACCTGTAATCATTGGTTTGATATTAGGTGAATTAGTAGAAGGAACTCTAAGACAATCGTTGGTAATATTTGATGGAAACTGGTTAATGTTTTTTACAAGACCTATTGCTCTAACATTCTTTATTTTATCTTTTATTGCTCTAGCTTTTCCTTTATTAAGATCGAAAAAGAATAAAAAATAATATGATTAAATATGATTTAAATGAGAGAGTTGCAGTTGTTACTGGTGGAGCACAAGGGTTTGGCTTAGCTACTACAGAAAAATTTATTGAGTCTGGTGCAAAAGTTATTATTTGGGACATCGATGAAGAAGAAGCAAAAAAAGCAATTAACAAAATTGGATCAAAATATTTAACTTACCAAATTGTTGATGTAAGTAACTTTGAGGCGATTAATAAAAATTTAATAGAGATAGAAAGTTCACATAAAAAAATTGATATTTTTATAAATAACGCAGGGATCACAGGTATGAACACAACACTTCAAGAATACCCAATTGAAGAATGGAAAAGAGTAATAAACCTAAATCTAAACTCTGTATTTTATTGTTGTAAGGCTGTTGTTCCTTTTATGATTAAAAATAATTATGGAAGAATAGTTAATATTGCGTCTATAGCTGGAAAAGAAGGTAACCCAAATGCAAGCGCATACAGCACATCTAAAGCAGGAGTAATAGGTTTGACTAAATCATTGGGTAAAGAATTGGCTCAAAAAAACATTGCAGTTAATTGTGTTACACCAGCAGCTGCAAAAACTAGAATTTTTGATCAAATGACTGAAGAGCATATAAATTATATGCTTTCGAAAATACCCAGAAATAAGTTTGCAAAAGTTGAAGAATTAGCTTCTTTAGTTACCTGGTTAGCTAGTGAAGAAAATTCGTTTTCAACTGCTGCAGTATTTGATTTAAGTGGTGGTAGAGCAACTTATTAGTCATGCAAATTGGTATTGATGTAGGTGCTACAAAGATAGAGAGTGTTGTGCTTGAAAAAGATGGACAAGAAAAACACAGATCTAGAATACCATGCCCAAAAAATTATACTCAAATAATTACTTCTATAAGAGATATTCATAGACAATTAGAACAAGAATTTAAACAAGAACTTCCAATTGGTGTTTGTCATCCTGGGGTTCACTCTCCTCAAACAGGGTTGGTTAAAAATGTTCCGAACCTAAGTTGGTTAGAAAAAAAACCATTTCAAAATGATCTACGTAAAGCACTTGGGAAAGAAGTGTTTTGTGAAAATGATGCAAATTGTTTTGCATTGTCAGAGGCTATAGATGGATCAGGCAAACATTACAAAATTGTTTATGGTATAATCTTGGGATCTGGAGTTGGAGGTGGTTTAGTGATTGATAAAAAAATAGTAAGTGGTCCGAATGGTGTTGCAGGAGAATGGGGCCATAATCAAATTCCTTATTTTGCTGCTAAAAAAGAAAATTTTGACTCAACTAATCCAAGAGAAGCTGAGATTGAAAGTTTTTTATCTGGTTTAAGTTTAGCGAAAAGATTTAATAAAATTTATGGAAAAAATTTAAAAACAAATGAAATTTTTGAATTAAATAGAAAACATGATTTAGATGCAGAAAGATTTATAGATGATTTTAAAGTAAACTTAGCAATGTCACTTTCAAGTATTATTAATATTTTAGATCCTGATGCTTTTGTTTTTGGAGGTGGAGTTTCAAATGAAATTGATTTTTTACACGAAATAGACTCACTAGTTAGGAAATTTGTTATTGGAAGAGAATACGAAGGTGTTTTTTTAAAACCTAAATATGGTGATGCTAGTGGTGTTCGTGGTGCTGCAAGATTGGGAAGAAGCGCGACATATTAATTAACAATTTCTCATTACAATTTAATTTAGAAAATTCAAATTTTACAAAAAATAAGAAAAGTAGCGAAAAAATATTGATAAAAAATAATCAATCAAAAGTTGTATTTATATTTTTTGTTATGATCTTTCCTCAAAGTAGTTATATTTCACTTTTTTAAATTAATTTAAAAGGGAGAAATAATGAAAAAACTTATACTTTCGATTGCAGCTCTTGCATTATTTGCAACTTCTGCTTTCGCTGAAAGATATGTCATGGTTACACATGGTGAAGGAAAAGATCCTTTTTGGCCAGTAGTTCAAAAAGGTGGTGAAGATGCAGCTCGAGCAATCGGTGCTGATTTTGAATACATCTACAACCCTTCTGCTGATATGGCTGATATGGCAAGCTCAATTCAAGCTGCTGCAGCTACTCAACCAGATGGTATGGTAATTTCTTTACCAGACCCAGATGCATTAGGTCCAGCTATTAAAGCTGCTGTTGCTGCTGGTGTTCCAGTAATTACAATGAACTCTGGTTTAGAGTCTTCTGCTAGCCTAGGTGCTTTAATGCACGTTGGACAGCCTGAATTACTTGCTGGACAAAAAGCTGGTGAAAGAGCAAAAGCTGAAGGTGCTACTAAAGCACTTTGTATGATTCAAGAAGCATACAACACAGCTCTTGTAGACAGATGTGAAGGTTACGGTTCTGCAGTTCCTATGCAAATGACTGATACTACATCTGACCCTGCAACTATTCAAACTAGAGCTACTGCTGCTTTACAAGCTAACAAAGATATCAATGCAATCCTTTCAGTAGGACCTCACGTATGTGAAGCTGTTGATAAAGCTTTAGCTGATCTTGGTATGACAGTACACCACTCTTGCTTCGATTTAAGTCCTGCAGTTATGGATTTAATCGGATCTGGAAGAGTTGCTTTCACTATCGATCAACAACAAAGACTACAAGGTTATATGCCAGTTATCGTATTACACTTGTACAATAACAGTGCTGGACTTTTACCAGGAGCTAACATCCCATCGGGACCTGGCTTCGTTGACAAGTCTAACGCTTCTTCAGTTGCTGCTTTAGCAGGAATTGACAGATAGTCTGTAATAATTTAAGGGGTCGATTATTCAATCGGCCCTTTTTTTATAAAATTAATTAACCTTTTTAAAAATGAATACATCAACAACAAACAAACCTAGACAAGAGTCAGACCGACAAGGTGAAAAAAAATGGTATTCTGCAATAATGTCTCGTCCAGAGATTGGACCCTTGGGTGTAATGATCTTACTTTTTTGTATGTTGGGATACTTTTCTATTCCAGAAGGAGAATTTTCTCTTAATCCTTTTTCTGGTGAAGGATTTAATGCCTTAGGAATTAGAAATAATTTTAGGGTAATTGCTCAATTAGGAATCGTAGCACTTGCTGCTGGGATGTTAATTATTGCAGGTGAATTCGATCTTTCAGTTGGTTCAATGATTGGTTTTGCAGGTGGTTGTATGGCAATGATACTAAAATGGGGTTTTGCTGTTGTAATTCCTTACATTTCTTTTGAAGGAGGTTTTCATTTTGAGGGTTTAAGATTATTTGAAATTAAAGATGTTTCACCACTATTAGCAATATTAATTACATTATGTATGACTTTATCTTTCGGATGGATCCAGGGATGGATAATTGTTAAAAGTGGTATATCTTCTTTCATTGTTACACTAGGTGGACTTTTCTTTTTAAGAGGTTTAACAGAAGTATCATATAGAGCATTTAATAGAGCTCCTGATCAAACTGCTGGATCAACAACTGTTACAGACTTACCAGATATCAAAAATATAATAAATGTACCAGGTCTTGGTGAAATGGAAAGAGATGCCGCTAAAGCTTTACCAAATGATCAATTATTAGAAATTCTTAGCACTGTGCCTGCTAGCACGGTTGCAAAATTAACTGAACAATTAACATATATTAACGAAAAAGTTGCAGCTTACAAAACTGCCATGAATTCTGAGAAAATGATTGCAACTTTAGAAAAATCTTTAGCTGGAGCAAAAAAATCTGGTAATGACTCAATGGTCGAAATTTTGACAAAGAAAATAGAAGCTGGAGTTAATGTTCCTGATGTTGCAGCAAAAGCTGTTACTGATATTGATATAGCAAAAGCTTACATCGATACCATAGTTACTGCAAGACCAGTCGCTAATTTCTTTGGAGGAGATATTATGGAGCCGGTATTTAATTGGTTATATTATACAGCTGATTGGAATGTAAATAACTTTGGAAATATTTTTGCTAAAGGAATGTATTCTGCTTTAATGATTTGGGGACTTGTTGCTTTTATTTGTTATTTCATTTTGAGTAAAACTCAAGCAGGTAACTGGATTTATTCAACTGGTGGAAATCTTAATGCTGCAAAGGCTAACGGTGTGCCTACAAACAAAGTTAAGATTGCATTATTTGTGAATACTGCATTTTGCGCAACTATGTTCGCTGCATGTCAAGTATTTGAAGTTAATACTGCGGATACAGCTAAAGGTAATTTAAAAGAATTAGAAGCAATTGCTGCAGCGGTTATTGGTGGTGTTGTTCTAACAGGAGGTTTTGGAACAATAGGTGGAATTATCTTAGGCACAATTATTTTTGGAATAGCAAAAGAAGCTTTCTTTTATATCCCTGGAATTGATGGATCATTCTATAGGGTGTTCCTTGGAGCAGTTCTTGTTACTGCTGCCTTTACTAATGAGAATATTAGGAAACGAATTATGGGAAATATTTAAATGGATAAAAAACCTTTAATTGAAATAAAGAACTTAGTAAAAAAATTTGGATCATTTACTGCTTTAAATGGTGTTTCATTAGATGTTTATCCAGGTGAAGTTCATGCTCTTTTAGGTGACAATGGAGCTGGAAAGTCCACTCTGATCAAGGTGTTATCTGGAGTTCATCCTATGACAAGTGGAGAAATAAAAGTTGATGGAGAAATTGTTAATTTTACTTCACCACGTCAAGCATCTGATGCAGGTATTGGTACAGTTTATCAAGATTTAGCACTCAATGCCTTAACTTCAGTTACAAGAAATTTTTTTCTTGGACGTGAAATTAAAAAAGGACCAGGCCCATTTGGTTTATTGCAAATGGACGAGATGGATAGAATTACAACAGAAGAAATGTCTAAAATTGGAATTAATATAGCAAACCCTAATCAACCCGTCGGAACAATGTCAGGCGGTCAAAGACAAACCTTGGCTATTGCTAGAGCAATTTACTTCGGCGCAAAGATACTAATATTAGATGAACCTACATCAGCATTAGGTCAAAAACAGCAAATGGAAGTTTTAAAAACAATAAAAAAAGTTCAAAATTTTGGAAATATTGCAATTATACTTATTACGCATAATGAAATTCATGCACGACTTATAGCTGATCGATTTACATTTTTAAGTTTGGGAGAAGTGATTGGTTCAGGATTGTCTGCAGATCTTGGTAATGAAGAAGTAAAAAGATTAATGGCAGGTGGTGCAAAAATTGGTGATCTTGCTAAAGAATTAGAGCTATAGTGAAAGTAAAATATTACGATTTAGAGAACAAAAGAGTGTTTATCACAGGCGGGGGATCAGGAATTGGTGCTTCAATTGTTGAACATTTTTGCGAACAAGGTTCAGAGGTTTATTTTATAGATATTAATGTATCAGAGTCTGAAAAATTAATTGAAGAGATAAAAAATAAAAAATATTCAATCCCAACTTTTATTGAATGTGATTTGTTAAATATAAAACAACTTCAAAAGACAATTGCGGACATAATTGATCAAAAGGGTCCAATTGATGTTTTAATTAATAATGCCGCTAATGACACAAGACACAAAATAGATGATGTTACAGAGGAATATTGGGATGAAAGAATGAATGTAAATTTAAGACATTATTTTTTCACAGTTCAATCGGTTAAAAAATCAATGATTGAAAATAAAGGTGGTGTAATTGTCAATATGGGCTCTTCTTCTTGGATGGTTGGACAAGGAGGTATGGCTGCTTATACAGCTGCAAAATCTGGGGTAGTTGGTTTAACAAGATCGTTTGCTAGAGATTTAGGTGAATTTAACATTAGAGTTAATTCTGTAGTGCCAGGTTGGGTCTTAACACAAAGACAAATTGATCTTTGGTTAAATGAGGAGTCAGAGAAAGATTTGATGAAAAACCAATGTTTAAAAGCTAGATTGTTACCTCATGAACTAGCTCAAGCAGTATTATTTTTTTCATCAGAACAATCTGGTGGATGTACAAATCAATCTTATATCGTTGATAAAGGCTGGTTATAACAGGCTTTGTGAAAGTACAAAGTTCAAAGATAGAAAATAAGTATTTAAGAATTAAATCAATTAATATCGGCGCTTGCTTATATGAGATTTATGATAAGCAAAAAAAAATAAATCTTATCTTAAATCTTGGTCCTTCAAAAAATTATAGTAGTAAAAATTTCTATGTAGGTGCTACTTGTGGTCGTTATGCAGGAAGAATATCAAATTCGAAATTTAAGATTAAAAATAAAACTTTTAAGCTCGATGGTAATGAGGGAAAAAATACACTACATGGAGGAAAAATAGGATTTGATAGATTAGAATGGAAAATACTCCATCATTCAAAAACTAAAATTATTTATCAATTATTATCCAAAAACCTTGATCAAGGTTTCCCAGGAGATCTTTATTCTGAGTGTATTTTTGAAATAAAGAACAAAAGTTTATTTATCAAATATCAATATGAGTCAAATCAATTAACACATGTGAGTTTAACTAATCATAGTTATTGGAATTTAAATAAAAATAAAAATGAGACAATTTTTAACCATGATTTAAAAATTAATTCTGAGAAATATCTTGAAGTAAACAATAAATTAATCCCAACTGGCAAAATTAAAAAAGTTAAAAACACTATTAATGACTTTAATAAGTTTCAAAATATTGGAGAAAAAATAGACGTTATCAAAAACAAAAAGACAAAAAGAACATCTAGCAAAATAAATGCATTAGGATTTGATTTAACATTTTGTATTAAAAAAAACTCTAAAAACTATTTAGCCTCGTTAAAAAATAAAAAAACTAATATCCAATTAGATTTTTATTCAAATCTTCCTGGGATACAACTTTATACCAGTCAAGGTTTGCGATATAAAAATAAACTTGCTCCTTACCAAGGTGTTTGTTTAGAAACTCAACACTATCCGGATGCACCAAATAATAAAAATTTTCCAAGCACTTTAATTAAACCCAAAAAACTTTATAAGTACTTTACAAAAATAAATATTTCATAAAATGAATAAAAAAATAAATATATCAATTGTTGGAACTGGTTTAATGGGTTTGCAACACATAAAGGCAATTTCAAAATCAAAAAAAGCTAATCTTCATTCGATTGTAGACATTACTAATAACGCTAAAAGTTTATCAAAAAAATATAAAATCCCGTTGTATTCAAATGTTGATGAACTTTTAAACTCAAAAAATTTAGATGCAGTAATTGTTGCTACACCAAATCAATTACATGAAAAACATACAGTTAGTTTTTTAAAGAAAAAAATTCCAGTGTTATTGGAAAAACCTATTTCAGATAATATTGATTCAGCTAAAAAAATTATTAGTAGTGCTAATAAAAATAAAACACCTTTATTAATAGGGTATCACAGAAGACATAATTCAATAGTATCAAAGGTAAAAGGTCTTATCGACAAAGGAAAATTAGGAAAAATTGTTTCAGCAAATGTGTTATGTTGGCTTTATAAACACAAAGCTTACTACAAAGAAAAATGGAGAATAAGTAAAGGAGGAGGGCCTCTAGGAATTAATTTAGTCCATGATATTGATATGATTTGTTATTTACTTGGTTCAATTAAATATGTTCAAGCGTTTACAGCCAATAAAACAAGAAAATTTAAAGTAGAAGATACCGCAACAATTAGTCTGGTTTTTAATTCAGGTGCACTTTGCACTTTGAATTTGTCAGATACTATCGTTGCACCCTGGAGTTATGAGTTAACTGCGGGAGAAAATCCGGCTTACCCTATAACTAATCAATCTGCATATATGATTGGTGGTACGAAGGGATCACTACAATTTCCTAATTTGAAATATTGGTTTTATAAAAATGAGAGAAGCTGGTGGAATAAAATTTTAGTTAATGAAGATAAAAATAAGAAAGATGATAATACTTTAATAAATCAAATTGATCATTTTGCAGATGTGGTTTTTAAAAAAGTTAAACCAAAAGTAAATGGAAATGATGGTTTGATTTCTCTTAAAATTTTTGCAGCTATAACTAAAAGTGCAAAATCAGGTAAAAAAATTAGGCTTTAATCTTATCTTTGTTGCCTTCTGTACGAATAAATAATAGTCCAAATATAATAATACCAATTACACCTATAATTTTATTATAGTCAAAAGGTACACCAAAAATTAGGAAATTTATAATTGTAGACCATATCAATTGTGAATATTGAAAATTTGTAACAAATGATAAGTTAGACAATTGTATTGCATAAATTATTAATGAATGACTCACAAATCCAGCGGCACCAAGTAATACTAAATAAAGCCAATAAATATTTTTTTCTAACGGTACCCAGTTGAAAGATATAAAAATGCTAAAAATAATTGCTCCTAGAATTGATGTATAAAAAATCGACGAGAAGGGTTCATTATCAGTTGATACAACTTTTGTAAAAAATTGATAAAGGGCCCAACAAATCGGTGGTACAATTGGAAAAATTAAGTCTAAACTAAATATTTTCATACTTGGACCTAAAGAGTAGATAATTGAACCAAAACTTAGAAGCATCAACATTATTCCTTTAAAAGATAAAATATCTTTTAAAAAATATGCAGATAGCATTGCAACAATTAAAGGCGCAGAAAAGAAAACAACATATATATCTACTAAGTCAAATTTTTGTAAAGAATAGAACATAAATGTAGTGGCAGTTACCATCAATAAAGATCTTATTATTTGAAGTTTAAAATTTTTTTTTAAATTTACTTTTGGTTTAAAAATTAAAAAAAATATAATCAGAGATACTAAGTGAAAAAAAAATCTTCCCCAAATTGCTTGAGTAACTGGCATCACAGTACCAAGGTATTTTGCTGTAGAATCCATGCAAACAAACATGAAAAAACCACCAGCAGCTAATAAAATTACGTTAAATAAAGGAGTTTGTTGGGGCACAAGGAGATTTTTATTACATTACCACGCCAACTTGCCAAGGATTGAACTCCTCGTCACCGTAGCCGTTGATCTCACTTTTAGATTTATTTCCTGATGCTGTATTAACTACAAGCTCAAATATTTTTTGTCCTACTTCTTCAACTTTTTCTTCTCCTTCAGCAATTGTTCCACAGTTAATATCCATATCTTCAGACATTTTTTTATACATTGCTGAATTGGTTGAAAGTTTTAAACTTGGAACTGGTTTACAGCCAAAGCAAGATCCTCTACCTGTAGTAAAGCAAATTACATTCGCTCCCGAAGCTACTTGACCAGTTACTGATACAGGGTCATAACCTGGAGAGTCCATAAAATTAAAACCTTTGTTTTTTAAAGGTTCAGCATACTGCAATACATCTTGAAGTGTAGAGTTTCCTCCCTTAGCAACAGCTCCTAAAGATTTTTCTAAAATTGTAGTCAAACCACCTTTTTTATTTCCAGGTGCAGGATTGTTGTCCATTGAACTATTATTTATAGATGTATAATGCTTCCACCATTCAATCCTCTTAATTAGTTTATCAGCTGTTTCTTGTGAGTTAGCTCTATTAATTAGCAGATGTTCTGCTCCATATATTTCAGGAGTTTCAGATAAAATTGAACTTCCGCCTTTTTTAACCAATAGATCAGCTGCAATTCCTAATGCGGGGTTTGCTGTAATTCCCGAATATCCATCTGACCCTCCACATTGCAAAGCAAGAGTTAGATGACTAACTGGCAGTGAAGTTCTTTCAACGTTATTTGCTTCACTCAGTAAATTTTTAATTTGGGATAATACTTTTTCAACAATCTTTTTGGTTCCACCTTCATCTTGGATAGTTAAAAAATGAATTCTATTATGTTTTTTTACAGACTCATCAAATAAACTTACTTGTGCACACTCACATCCTAAACCTATAACAAAAACATGTGAAAAATTTGGATGATTTTTAAATCCATCAATTGTTCTTTGAAAAATTTGCATACCTTCGCTTACGGTGTTCATCCCACACCCAGTAGAATGTGTAATTGGAACGATACCGTCAATATTTGGATAATCTTCTAAAATTTTTGAGTATTTAATTCTTTCCACAATCATTTTGGTTACAGTTGCAGAACAATTAACAGTACTTACAATTCCAATATAATTTCTAGTAGCCACATCACCGTTATCTCTTAAAATCCCGTTAAAAAAAGTATCTGCTTTTTCACTAATAATATTTTTTTTGTTAGTTACTTTAAAATCCCTTTTAAATTCTCTAAATTCTAGATTGTGTGAATGAACATGTTCGCCTGGCTTAATATCATTTAGTGCAAAGCCAATTATTTGGTCATATTTTATTATAGGATCCCCTTTATTTATTGATTTTAAACAAACTTTGTGACCAAAGGGAATTGGATCTATAGTGCTTATATCGTGACCTTCTATTTTAGTTTTTTCAGGAATAATAAATTGACTTACACCCACATTGTCATTTTGGTTTAAAACTATTAGATTATTCATATTTTTATTATATAACTAAAACTCTAAACAAGTCATTACAAATTAATTATGCCAAAAAAACGTAAAAAAAATTTAAGAAGTCAACAATGGTTTAATAACCCAAAAGATCCAGAAATGACTGCTCTTTATTTGGAGCGATATCTGAATTATGGATTGACTCGAAAAGAATTACAATCAGGAAATCCTATAATCGGTATTGCTCAATCTGGAAGTGATCTTTCACCATGTAACAGACATTTTTTATCTTTAAGTAAAAGAATAAAAGATGGAATTAGAAAAGCTGGTGGTATTCCAATGGAATTTCCAACTCACCCAATCCAAGAAACTGGAAAAAGACCAACTGCAATGTTAGATAGAAATCTATCTTACTTATCTTTAGTTGAAGTTTTATACGGGTATCCAATTGATGGAGTAATACTAACAACTGGATGTGATAAGACAACTCCTGCAGCTTTAATGGCAGCTGCAACTGTAAACATTCCTTCAATTGTTTTGTCAGGTGGTCCAATGTTAGATGGAATTTATAAAGGTAAGTTAGCTGGGTCAGGTATGGTTGTATGGGAAGCTAGAAAACTTTTAGCAAAAGGTGAAATTAATTATGATGAGTTTATGGATATGGTTGCATCCTCGGCTCCAAGTGTCGGTCATTGTAATACAATGGGAACAGCCTCATCTATGAATTCAGTTGCAGAAGCTTTAGGAATGTCCTTAACAGGATGTGCTGTTATACCAGCACCCTATAGAGAACGAGAGCAAATTTCTTTTGAAACAGGAAAAAGAATTGTTGAAATGGTTCATGAAGATTTAACACCTTCAAAAATTATGACACGTAAAGCATTTGAAAATGCAGTAACTCTTGCAAGCGCAATTGGTGGTTCGAGTAACTGCACTGCTCATTTAAGTGCAATTGCCAAACATATGGGAATTAAATTTGATTTATCTGACTGGCAAAAATTAGGACACAATATTCCTTTATTAGTTAATTGCCAGCCAGCAGGTGAATATTTGATGGAAAGCTTCTACAGAGCAGGTGGTGTGCCTGCAGTAATGAAAGAATTAATAAAAAATAAAAAAATTCACACTAACATTATGACAGTTACAGGAAAAACAGTTGGTCAAAATTTAAAAAGAAGAATAGATGTGGATACCAAGGTAATAAAAACTTTTAAAAATAGTTTAGAAGAAAATGCAGGTTTTTTAGTTATGAAAAGTAACTTTTTTTCTTCAGCTATTATGAAAACATCAGTAATTAGTAAAGAATTTAGAGATAGATATCTTTCAGATCCAAAAAATCTAAACGTATTTAATGGAAAAGCTGTAGTATTTGAAGGACCTGAGGATTATCACAAAAGAATAAACGACAAAAAATTAAAAATAGATGAAAATTCTATTTTAATTATAAGAGGTTGTGGCCCGGTTGGATATCCTGGATCTGCTGAAGTAGTTAATATGCAGCCACCTGACAGACTATTAAAAAAAGGAATTACACACTTACCAACTCTTGGGGATGGAAGACAAAGTGGTACCTCTGAAAGTCCATCAATTCTTCATGTTTCACCAGAGTCTGCTGTAGGTGGTGACTTAAGAATTGTAAAAACTGGAGATAAAATGAAAATTGATTTAAATAAAAGAAGAGTGGATTTATTGATTTCTCAATCAGAGTTTAAGAAAAGAAGAAAAAATAAAAAAATATTTAAAGCAAATAATCAAACACCATGGCAAGAAATTTTTAGAGATACTGTAGGTCAGCTTGAAGATGGTGCGTGTATTAATTCACGTGGAAATTATTTAGATGTTTCTAATAAAAAAGGTCTTCCAAGAAATTCTCATTAAAATGAAACCAAAAATATTAGTTACAAGAAAATTATCAGACGGAGCTGAAGAGAAATTAAAGAAAAATTTTGATGTAACCCTTAATTTGAAAGATGAGCCAATTCCAAATAATGAACTTGTTAAAATGGCCAATGAGTACGATGGATTTATTTCAACAGGGTTTGATAAAATTGGAGAAGATTTTTTTAGAGATTTAAATGGTAAATTAAAGATTATTGCTCAAGTTGGAGTGGGCTACGACAACATCTCAGTTAAATCTGCCCAAAGTAAAAAAATTAAAGTTACCAATACACCAAATGTGTTAAACGAAGCTGTTGCTGAAACAACTATTCTTTTAATATTAGCAGCATCAAGAAGAATAGGTGAAGCTTATAATCTTGTAAGATTGGGTAAGTGGAAAGATCAGAAGCCTGATTTAACTAAGTTTATGATAGGAAATTCAGTTACAGGAAAAACACTTGGCATAATTGGTATGGGTCGAATTGGGAGAATGGCCGCAAAATGTGCAAAAGCTTTTGGTATGAAAATAATTTATTATAATAGAAATAAACTTTCAAAAGATCTTGAAGATGGAGCAAAATATTATTCAGATGTAAATTCTATGATGCCTGAGTGTGATTTTGTAAGTATTCATACCCCTGCTACTGCAGAAACAAAACATATTTTAAATGCCACTACTATTAAACTGTTACCAAAGCATGCTGTAGTAATTAACACTTCAAGAGGATCAACAATTGATGATGATGCATTAATAGAAGCACTTCAAAATAATAAAATTTATGCAGCAGGTTTAGATGTGTTTAATAATGAACCCAATTTAGATGAAAGGTATATGAAACTAGATAATTGTTTTGTTTTACCTCATGTTGGAAGTGCTACTCATGAAACTCGTTTAGCAATGAGCATGATGGCAGTGGATAATCTTTGTAATTATTTTGATAATAAACCACTTATTTCTGAAGTGGTTTAATACAACTCATAGTTGTTTATTTAGTTAATATATATAATTTCTATACATAATTATCTCCGTTTTATTTGAAATTAAAAATCATTTGTGATTAAGTTCCAATATTAAAAACATAAACGAGAGGAAGATAATGTTTAAATTAATCACAAAAACTATAGCTACTGTAGCTATTGTTTCAGTTGCTTTATTTGGCTCTGCAAATGCAAAGACATTAAAGATTGAAACTCACTTTACTGCTAGTTCACCAAATGGTGAAGTTGCAGCTCAATTTGCAAAAAATGTTGAAATGTTTTCTGGAGGAAGCTTAAAAATAGAAATGTTCTATTCATCTTCAGTAACAGGTAAATCTGCTGAGGTATTTAACTCTGCTCAAACTGGAATTATCGACTGTGATATGACTGGTGCTGGTTACCAAACTGGTAAAAATGCAGCGTTCCAATTCGCAGGTGATGTAATGGGTGGATATGACAATCCTTATCAACAATATGATTTCTTAAAGTTCCCAGGAGCTCAAGAAGCTGTAGATGCACTTTACAACAAATACGGAATGACTTTAATTGGTTGGTGGATACCAGGACATGAGTCTTTGATTTCTAGTAAACCAATTCCAGATGTTGCATCTATTAAAGACTTTAAATTTAGATCACCTCCAGGAATGGAAAGTATGATCTTTACAGCATTAGGCGCTAAGCCAATCGTAATGGACTTTGGTGAAGTTCCAACTGCTTTACAAACAGGTCTTATCGATGGTGCGGACTATTCATCTTTAGCAACTAACTATGCAGGTGGACACTATGAGCAAAATAAATATGCTACATACCCTGGTTTCCACTCTATGCCTGCTGACCACTTAGCTTGTAATACTAAAGTATGGAAAAAGCTAAAACCTCATGAAAGAGGAGCAATGAAAGCAGGAATAGAAATCGCAGGAAGAACTATCACTAGCTTAGTTGAAAGAAAAAATGCAGAAGCAGTTAAAGCTTTAAATGAAATGGGTGTTACTCTTCATGACTGGTCTAGAGAAGATAGACTTAAGTTTAGAAATGCTGCACTTGGAGCTTGGGAAGAATGGAAGAAAAAATCTCCTGAAGCTGCTGCTCTTATAGATATACACACAGCTTACATGAAAGCTAACGGTATCCTATAATTATAAGCACATAATAAAATCTTGAAGGGCCTGAAAAGGCCCTTCTAATCTATAAAATTTTTAGCCTATGCTTGACAAACAACTACAAGAACAAAATGAAAAAGTTGCAAGTAAAGATGATTTTCCAATAAATTGGATTGATAGAGTTTCATTATTTTTAAGCCATACAATAAAATATTTAATCCCCATAATAGTACTTGTAATGATGTACGAAATTTTTATGAGGTATATTTTAGAAAAACCAACTTTATGGGCCAACGAACTATGTTTATGGTTAGCTGGTGTTTGTTATTTAGTAGGCGGTATATATGCCACAAGATTAAGAAGTCATATAAGAATAGTATTATTATATGATTTTGTAAGTAGACCCACACAGAGAATTTTTGATTTAATAAGCACATTAATTATTGTAATTTTTGCAGCTGCCGTAATTTATGGCGGTATGGAAGATGCATATAGATCATTCATAAATTGGGAGAGATTTGCAACTTATTGGGATCCACCAATTCCAGCAACTATGAAGCCGCTAACACTTATATGTGTATTTCTTATAGCAGTGCAATCAGTAAATAATCTAATAATTGATTGGAGAAACCCTAAAGAAAAACAATACGACCCTTCTAAGGATTTAAAATAAAATGGAATTTGAAATAGGAACACTCTCGATAATATTAATAGTTGGATTGTTAGCTCTTATATCTATAGGTGTTCCAATGGGCTTTGCTTCAGGTTTTATGGGAGCAGTTCTTGTATTTTTAAATATTGGTGAGCACGCACTAGGTATATTACTTTCAAGATATTATTCTCTTGTAGTTACTTATTCTTTTTTATCGGTGCCATTATTTATTTTTATGGCCTCCTTACTTGAACGCTCTAATATAGCGAGAGATTTATATGATGCTTTAAATGCGTGGTTAAGAAAAACTAGAGGTGGAGTAGGAGTTGTCACTGCGATCATGGCAACAATCATGGCTGCAATGAGTGGAATTATTGGAGGAGAAATAGTTTTATTAGGATTAATCGCACTGCCTCAAATGTTAAGACTTAAATATGATCAAGACATGTCTATTGGTATTATTTGTGCATCTGGATCTTTAGGAACAATGATACCTCCATCAATTGTTTTAATTATTTATGGATTAACTACAGAGACTTCTATTACAATGTTATTCCAAGAAGCAATTGTGCCTGGTTTAATGATTTCAGGCTTAATCATTACTTACATTCTTATTCGAACAAGATTACAACCTCACCTTGCCCCATTAAGTGATGAGCCACCATTAACTTTAAAAGAAAAAATTTCATACCTACCGGGTCTTTTACCTCCAATTGGTATAGTAATAATTGTTTTAGGTTCAATTTATTCTGGAATAACAGGTATCACAGAAGCTGCTGGGATGGGTGTTGTAGCTACATTAATTATAATTTTTGCTAGAAAAGAATTGACACTTTTTTTATTTAAAGATGCACTAACAAGAACGTTTAAAGCATCTGGAACAATTTTAACAATTACTTTTGGTGCAACAGTTTTAGCTGGAGCTTATTCACTTGCAGGTGGTCCAAAATATGTAGCTGAAACAATTTTAGCTTATGATTTGAAACCAATGTATTTAATTTTCATGATGCAATTAATGTTCTTAGTGATGGGAGCATTTATGGATTGGGTAGGAATAGTATTGTTGGCAATGCCAGTATTTTTACCAATAGTATTAGCACTTGGTTTTGATCCAATTTGGTTTGGAATTTTATTTTGTGTAAATATGCAAGTTTCATTTTTAAGTCCACCATTTGGTCCAGCCGCTTTTTACTTAAAGTCAGTTGCTCCACCTCATATATCATTAACAGATATTTTTAGAGGATTTGCTCCATTTATAGTAATTCAGTTAATTGTATTAGCATGTGTTATGTTTTTCCCGGAAGTTATGACACAAAACTTCCACGAATTTGTCCCCAAAAAGTAAATGACTAAAAAAATTGGTTTTATCGGCATAGGCCTGATGGGCTTTCCAATGGCAAAAAACATATTAAAAGCTGGTTATTATCTTAAAGTGTTTAATAGATCTCGGAACAAAGCAGAAGCATTAAAAGAGTTTGGCGCACAAGTTACAGCTTCAATTAATGATGCGGTCAAAGATAGCGATGTTGTAATCACCATGCTAACTGATGATACAGCGATTAATGATGTAATGAATAGTTCTAATTTTTTAGAAAATTTAAAATCAGGTGCAACAGTTATTGATATGAGTTCAGTTAAACCAACCACAGCAACTAAACATGGAGAAAATTTAAATTCAAAAAATATTAATTATTTAGATGCTCCTGTTTCAGGAGGAACTATTGGAGCAGAGGAAGCTTCATTAGCAATAATGGTTGGAGGGGAGCAAAATATTTTTGATGAAGCTTTTGATATTTTAAAGACTATGGGTAACCCAACTTTAGTTGGACCCGTTGGAAGCGGACAAGTCTCTAAACTAGCAAATCAAATAATAGTCGGCTTAACTATTGGAGCAGTTGCCGAAGCTATAACGCTTTGTGAAAAAGCAGGAGCAAATCCAAAAAAAATGATCAAAGCCTTGTCTGGAGGTTGGGCAGACAGTAAAATACTGCAAACACATGGAAAAAGAATGATTGATAAAGATTTTACCCCAAAAGGTAGAACTTCTGTTCATTTAAAAGATATGAGCAATATTTTAGAGTGTGCAAATAGTTTTAATACTCATTTGCCTATTTCAAATTTAGTTAAAGAAATGTATAAAACACTTGTTGAAAATGGACATGGAGAAACAGATCATAGTTCTCTCTATAAAGAAATCGAAAGGATAAATAAGAAATGAGTGGAAGATTAGAAGGTAAAAAAATCGTAGTAACTGCAGCAGGACAAGGAATAGGAAAAGCAACTGCGATTGCATTTCATAATGAAGGTGCAAATGTTACGGCAACAGATTTAAATGACAAAACCTTAGCTGATTTAAATAAAGAATATCCAAATATTAATGTTCAAAAGCTTGACTCAACTGACAATAATGCAATTTTAGAATTTGTAAAAACTTTAGATAAAGTAGATGTTTTATTTAATGCTGTAGGATTTGTTCATCATGGAAGTATTCTTGAGTGTGAAGATAATGATTGGAATTTTTCCTTTGATGTAAATGTAAAATCTATGTACCAAATGTGTAAAGCAATTTTACCTTTAATGGTTAAGGAAAATGGTGGAAGTATAATTAATGTTTCGTCATGCGCTTCAAGTTTAAAAGGATTTCCAAATAGATTTGTGTACGGAACTACAAAAGGTGCCGTTATTGGATTAACTAAATCAATTGCAGCAGACTTTGTAAAACAAAATATAAGATGCAATTCTATTGCACCTGGAACAGTATTTTCACCTTCATGGCAAGACAGAGTAAATCAAAGCCCAGATCCAGTTCAGGCTAAAAAAGATTTTATAGCTAGACAACCGATGGGCAGATTAGGTACAGCAGAGGAAATCGCTGCTGTAGCTGTTTATCTAGCAGGTGATGATGCAACATTTACTACAGGAACAACAATTTCTGTTGATGGTGGAATTTCAATTTAACAATTAAAAGAGGAAAAATATGAAGTTATTAAGAGTAGGTCAAAAAGGAAGTGAAAAGCCAGCGGCACTAGATAAAGAAGGTAAAATCCGAGATATTAGCTCTCATATCAGAGACTTAAACCCTGACTATGTAAATTTTGAAACTATATCAAAATTAGAAAATGTAGATTTATCTTCGTTACCTGAATTATCTTCAAGTGAACGAGTTGGTTCATGTGTAACAAAACCAGGTAAGTTTGTTGCTATTGGTTTGAATTATTCTGATCACGCTGCTGAAACTGGAGCGGAAGTTCCATCAGAACCTATAATGTTCATGAAAGCTACTAGCTGTATTACTGGCCCTAATGATGATGTTGAAATTGTGTCAGGATCAAAAAAATTAGATTGGGAAGTTGAACTTGGAATTGTAATAGGAAAAGAAACAAAACATATTTCTGAAGATAAAGCTCAAGATCATATTTTAGGATATTGTTTAGTAAATGATGTCAGTGAAAGAGAATGGCAAATTGAAAAAATGGGTCAATGGGTTAAGGGAAAATCACATGATACTTATGGACCAATTGGACCATATCTTGTTACAAAAGATGAAATATCAGACATCAATAATCTTAAAATGAGTTTAGATGTTAACGGTAATAGAATGCAAACAGGTAACACAAGTACAATGATATTTAATGTAAATGTAATTGTATCTTATGTAAGTAAGTTTATGTCTTTACAACCTGGCGATATAATAACTACAGGAACACCCCCAGGTGTTGGAATGGGAATGAAACCTCAACAATTCTTAAAAGCTGGTGATACAATGAAATTATCAATAGAAAACTTAGGAGAGCAAAACTCGAAGGTAGTTGCTTTATAATTAATTGTGAAAATAACTTCTATTAAAAGTCATGTACTTAGATATGAGTTAGAAAAAGAACTTGGTTATTCACAACAATATTATAAACATCGTACAGCACATCTAGTTGAAGTCCAAACAGATGAAGGATTAACGGGTTGGGGTGAGTGTTTTGGTCCTGGAAATATAGCTTTAGCGAACAAGTTTATTATTGAAAAGGTTATACAGCCTTTAGTAATTGGTGAAGACCCTTTAAATAAAGAACATATCTGGCAAAAAGTATACAATCTTTTAAGAGATAGCGGTCAAAAGGGCATGCCAATTCAAGCATTATCTGGAGTGGATATTGCTTTATGGGATATTCTTGGAAAGAAAACAAATGCTCCTCTTTATCAACTTGTTGGTGGCAAATGTAATAATAAAGTTCCAGTGTATGGATATGGGATGATGTTGCAAAAAAAATCAGTTAATGAATTGATTACCTTATTTAAAGAAGAGTCTAAGCAAATAAAATCAAAAAATTTTAAAGCCATGAAAATGAAAGTTGGATTAGGCCCAAGAGAAGATTTAAAATTGGTACAAGCTGTAAGAGACGCTGTTGGAAAAGATTTTAAATTAATGGTTGATGCAAATCATGCTTATAATTTGAAAGATGCTCTTTATGTTGGAAAAGCTTTAGATGAACTAGATATTTATTGGTTTGAAGAACCTGTTGCTCCTGAGGATTATGAGGGTTACAGAGAATTAAAACAAAAAATCTCTACTAGTATTGCAGGAGGAGAAGCTGAATTTACTAAATATGGCTGGAATAAATTGATTTCAAATAAATGTATCGATATAGCTCAACCAGAGGTTTGTGGACTTGGTGGAATTACGGAGTATTTAAAAGTTGCAGCATTAGCACAAGCAAATTTTATTCCAGTAATTAATCATGTTTGGGGCTCTGCAATTAGTATTGCAGTTAACCTTCATTTGTTGACAGCACAACCAGATATGCCTGGTGGATTATTTCCATCTAAATCTATGCTCGAGTTTGATACAACAGAGAAAAATATATTTATCACAGATTTGCCAAAGGAAGAATTTTCAATTTTAGATCAAGTTAAAAACAATAATGGTTTTGCATCAGTAACAGATAATATAGGCATAGGTATTAATCCTGATGAAGACTTTATAAAGGAGTTTGAAGTAAATGAATAAAATAAAAACCTCACAACCAAAACCTCTTTGGAAAATAAGGTGTACTTTAGGAGAAGGAACATTATGGGTTAATGAACATAACTCAATTTATTTTGTAGATATTAAAAAAAAGAAAATTTGCTCTTTCAATATTAAAAATAAAAAAAAGAAAATTTTTAAAGTAAATAAAGAAATTGGTTTTATTGCACATATCAAAGATCATATTTTTATTTTAGGGCTACAGGGCGAATTAAGAATTCAAAATCTAAAATCAAAAAAAATTTTAAAATCAATTAAGATAGAACCAAACTTAAAATTAAACAGAATTAATGATGGAAAAACAGATCCAGCTGGAAATCTTTGGTTTGGCACTATGGACAATTTGGAAAGAAAAATTGAAAAAGGTTCTTTATACAAATTAGATAAAAATTTTAGATTAATAAGAGTTGATAAAAATTATAGAATTACAAATGGACCAGCATTTATTGATCAGTATAATTTTTATCACACCGATAGCCCAAAAAAAACTATCTATAAAATTAAGATAAATAAAAATAACCAAATAGTTAGTAAAAAAATATTTAAAAAATTATCACCCGAAGAAGGTTCACCAGATGGAATGACTTTGGATAATAATAAAAATTTATGGGTAGCGCATTTTAATGGCGCTTGTATTTCTGTTTTTAATCAAAAAGCAAAATTAATTCACAGAATTCAGTTTCCAGCAAAAAATATCACTAATTGTGCATTTGGAGGTAAAAATATTAAAGAACTTTACGTTTCAACAGCAACAAAAGGTATGAGCAAAGCTGATTTGCGAAAATTTAGATATTCAGGATTCTTTTTTAGTGTAAAAACAAATGTAAGAGGAGTTTTACAAAAAAAATTTATATTAAGTAATGAAGAAAAGAGATCTTTACTATGAACGAATACCTACAAAGCTTTTAAGAGAAGATATTAGGTTATTAGGAACTTTCCTTGGAAGAGTAATTAAAGATCAAGAAGGACCAGCTTTTTTTAAAATTGTTGAAAGATTAAGATTACTATCCAAAAACACATTACTAGATAAAAACAAAAGTAAAGTTTTTTTAAAAATATCAAAAGAAGTAAAAAAACTTTCGCCAGAAAAAACTTTTAAAATCACAAGGGCTTTTTCGCACATCCTTAATCTGATGAATTTGGCTGAGTCTTTAGATGCATCTAGGAAACTAAACGAGTATGAAAATCCTTTTTTTAAAAGCAAAAATCAAAATTTGTTTATTGAGGATATTATTGAGGGACTTTTTAAAAATAAAGATATTTCAAATAATAAAATTTATGATCTAGCAACAAAGTTAGATATTGGGATTGTTCTTACTGCTCATCCAACAGAAGTTAAAAGAAGAACCTTAATTCAAAAATATGCAAATTTGATATCAATTATGGAGCAAAGACATCTCTATAAAAAATATCCCTCAAAAATCGTAGAATTAGATAGAAAACTATATTCAGAAATAGCAATTATTTGGAAAACAGATGAACTAAAAAGGATAAAACCTTCTCCATTAGATGAAGCAAGATGGGGACTAGCTGTAATTGAGGATAGTTTGTGGGATACTATTCCAAAGGTTTACAAAAGATTGAATGATATCTTTAGAAAAAATTTAAACAAAGACTTACCAAGAAATTTTAATCCTATTCAATTTGGTTCATGGATGGGTGGAGACAGAGATGGAAATCCAAATGTAACTGCAGAAGTAACAAAGAAAGTAATTTTATTTTCTAGATGGCAAGCTGCAAAATTATACGAGAAAGAACTTACTCAATTAATTCAAGATTTATCTATGGAGAAATGTTCTCCTGCAATCAGCAGAGCCACTGGAAAAAGTTTTGAACCTTACAGAGTTTATTTAAGACCATTAAGAGATAAAGTAAGAAATACTCATCAATTAATAGAAGCACATATAAACCATAATAAGCCTTTAAATGAAAAAAAATTACTTCAAAATAAGTATGAGATTATTAATCCTTTAAGAGAAGTTAGAAGCTCCCTAAATCAGAATAAAGGTCAACATATTGCAAATGCCGATTTATTGGACTTAATTAGAAGAGTTAGGTGTTTTGGTATAAATCTTGCAAGATTAGATATAAGACAAGAATCTGATCGACATGAAAAACTTTTAAATGAGATATTTAAAAAGAAATATAAAATTAATTTTTCTTCTTTAAGTGAAGTAGAAAAAATAAAACTTTTAAATAAAAATATTAAACAAGGAAAATCTTTTGTAGATAAAATAAATATTCGAGATAAAGAAAACAAAGAAGTGTGGAACACTTTTAAACAAATTGCTAAAGAACCAGAACAATGCTTAGGTGCTTATGTAATATCGATGACATCCACTGCATCTGATATTTTATCTGTTTATTTTTTACAAATGCAAGCACAAACAAAAAATTTATTAAGAGTTGTACCACTTTTTGAAACTTTAGATGATCTAAAAAATGCTAACGAAGTTATGACAAATTTATTTAAACTTCCCTGGTACAGAAAAATTATTAATTCAAAACAAGAAGTAATGATTGGATATTCAGATTCAAGTAAAGATGCTGGAAAATTATCTGCAAGTTGGCATCAATACAAACTTCAAGAACAGCTTAGAAATTTAGCAAAAAAATATAAAATTGATCTTGTTTTCTTCCACGGAAGAGGAGGATCTCCAGGAAGAGGAGGTGGTCCAATCCAGGCTACTTTAAAATCACAACCTTCAGGCACAGTTAATGGAAAAATTAGAATTACTGATCAAGGAGAGGTAATTCAACAAAAATATGGTTATAAACCTTTAGCTGAATATAATTTATGTAGTTATATAGGTGCTGTAATGGATGCTACTTTAAACCCTCCACCAAGATCAAAAACTAATTGGCGTGAATTAATTCAAAAAATGTCAGAAATTTCTACATCTTCGTATAGAAAATATTTAAATCAAAGTGAGGATTTTATTCGTTACTTCAAAACTGTTACGCCACACAAATCACTAGGAAAACTTGCAATTGGATCAAGACCAACCAAAAGAAAGAATGTCGATAATATTCAAAGTTTAAGAGCTATTCCATGGGTATTTGCTTGGACACAAATTAGACTAATGTTACCCGCTTGGCTTGGTACAACTGAAGCACTTAGATATGGTTCAATTAAAAAGTTTAAAAGAACAATGACTGACATGGAAAGAAATTGGCCATACTTTGTATCAACTATGGATATTTTAGATATGGTAATTTCTAAGGTGGATCCAGAAATCTCAGTTATTTATGAAAATAATTTAGCTGATACTTCATTAAAAAGAATTGGTAAAAAATTAAGATTTCAATTTGAGGCGTTGGTCAAATTACACAATAAAATTACGCCTAAAGAAGTGGTAAAAGAAAGAAAAGAATTTAGAAAGTCATTGTTTATAAGAAATAACTATACAGAGATGTTAAATATACTGCAGGCGAATGTGATGAATAAATTAACAAATAAAAAATATAAAAATTTAGATAAAAAATTTCTTGAAGATGCATTAATGACATCGATTGCAGGTATTTCTGCAGCCATGAAAAATACAGGATAAATGTTTGAATATTTAATTGCTTTTGGAGCAGGTCTTATAAGTTTTTTGTCTCCTTGTGTTCTACCTTTAATACCTGGATATATTTCATATATCTCTGGTCAATCGTTACAAGAAATTTTAAATCAAAAAAAAATAAATTTTTTTCCATTAATTTTATTTTGTTTGGGTTTCTCAACTGTATTCGTAATTTTAGGAGCATCAGCATCTTTTTTAGGACAGGCACTTTTACAAAATTCCGAAGTATTAAGAATTTCAGCTGGAATAGTTATAATAATTTTTTCACTTCAATTAATTGGAATAATCAATATTCCATACTTAAATTTTGAAAAAAGATTTGATGCAAAAGAGTCAAGGAATATTCTTTTTCCATATGTGATTGGTGTTGCTTTTGGTTTTGGCTGGACACCATGTATTGGTCCAATTTTAGGTTCAATTTTAGCTTTAGCATCAATTGAAGAAACATTATCTAGAGCTGTAATATTATTAATTTCTTACTCATTAGGTCTTGCTATTCCATTTGTTTTGTCTGGATACTTAATTCAAAGATTTTTATTATTTTCTAAAAATTTTAAGAAAAATATTAATTTAATATCAAAAATTGGTGGAATAACTCTATTAGTTACAGGTATTTTGATTTTAACAAACCAATTACAGGCGATTGGTTTCTACATAATTAAAATTTTTCCATTTATGCAAAATTTCGGTTAAAAGTGATTAATGAAAATTTATCAAATAGACTCAAGTGCTAGAAAAAAAGGCTCTACTTCAAGAGCATTAGCTAAAAAAGTACTGGATAAAATTAAAAAACCTGATGATGAGGTTATCTATAGAGATTTAGATGATGAAATGCTTTTTGTAAGTGGCTTGACTGAATCTGGTATGAAAATTGATGAAAAAGACCAAACTGAAGAACATAAAAAAATGTTTAATCTGTCAGATAAGCTTGTTAAAGAATTAAAAGATAGTGATGTAATTATAATTTCTGCTCCAATTTATAATTATGGCCCTCCAGCAACACTTAAAGCATGGTCTGATTTAGCTGCTAGAGTTGGTGAGACTTTCAAGTTTAAATCTGATGGAAGAAGAGAGGGTTTGTTAAAAAACAAACGTGCTTATTTAGTTATTACTTCTGGGGGTACAAAATTGAACTCAAAAGAAGATTTTTTAACTCCATGGTTAAAATATATATTAAATTTTTTTGGTATAGAAAAAGTTGACGTAATTAGCGCTGATCAAATGGCATTAGATTATGAAAAATCAATCAAAGATGCTGAAGCACAAATAGAAAATTTATCTAAAGATTAGCCAAAACTTAATTCAAAGACTTAAATATAAACAAATTGAAATTTTCAGTCATTGTTTTGACATATTTTTTTTGCTAACATCATTTATGAGAAAAATTTTCTTACTTGTTTTATTCAGTTTACTATTTTTTACAAATTCAAATGCTGCATGCGACGATCCATTGACTGATGGAGTAGACTACTCAAATTGTAGATTTTCGGATGCACAGGATTTACAAGGTAGTTATCTTCCTAATTCAAATCTTTCATTTGCAAGTTTTATACAAGTTAATTTTGATAAAAGTATAATGATGAATTCAAACTTATCATTTGGAACTTTTCCAGAGTCTACTTTCGTTAGAGCAAATTTATATGAAACAATTTCTATTGGAGCGAATTTTGAAAAAACTAATTTCTCAGGTTCTAATCTTACAAGAGTTGATTTTATGGGAGCAACTTTAATTGAAGCAAATTTTCAAAATGCAAATTTAATGGAAGCAAATTTTACTTCATCTAATATCACTAATGCTAATTTTGATGGTGCTAACTTGATTGGAGCGACTTGGACTGGTGGTGAAACTTGTGGACCAGGTTCAATTGGCACATGTAATAAGTAAAAATGAATACTGCTATCAAAACTGATGATGTAATATTCAATTTTTTTAAACAAATTTGTGATGAAAAAGATGACCAAAAATGTATTGAGCTTGGAAATGAATGGATAAAAGCTATGGAAACAAATTTATCAACTATGGAAGCAAATCTTAATGGTGCTGATAAATTAAAACATCAAGATGATATCAAAAGTAATCGTGATCATTTAAACAGTCTTAAAACAAAAAACTCATCAGAATGGCGAGAATATGCAACCCAATGTATGATTGAGATAATGAATCATAAAAGCCAATAATAATGAGCAATCAAGAGAGAGTTTTTATTATTATTTGTTGTTCATTAATAATATTTACTCTTTATTATCTAATAGAGAAGCATTTGCTTTAAATAAACCTTCCCTTAAGATAAGAAATATACTATTAAGTGCTAAAAGGGGTGTCTTAACAGACTGAGATTATACCCTAAGAACCTGTCCGGTAATTCAGAAAGGGAGAATAATGGATAACACATACTTTTTAAGTCAATCATCTTCATTAACATTAGTAATTATTATCAGCTTGATATTTGCTGTCTTAGGAATTTATCACTCTAAAAAATTCAAAGGAATAAGTAATTATTTAACTGCCAATAGAAATATTGAATTATTTTCACTCACTACAAGTCTTGTAGCATCAGCCTTAGGTGCTTGGATTTTATTTGGTCCAGTTGCAGCTGCAACGTGGGGCGGAGTAGGTGCAGTTATTGGTTATGCATTAGGCACAGCTTTTCCAATGATCTTCTTAATTTATTTTGGAAAAAAAATTAGAAATGAGTTTCCAAAAGGATCTTCTTTAGTTGAATTTATGAGAAAGAAATTTGGCAAAAGTCTATTTAAGTTAGTTTTGTTAATGACAATCTTTTATATGTTCATTTTTCTTTGTGCAGAAGTAACAGCGGTTGCAGTATTAATTAACTATATATCTGGAACAGAACTGTGGATTACAGCGTTAATAGTTTTGGTAGCTACCTTAAGCTATACTCTTTATGGCGGATTAAGAGCGTCTATATTTACTGACAATATTCAAATGATTGTAATCGGTATTTTATTATTTATTTTGATTTCAATTATTAATTCCTCTTCAGGAAATAATTTTTCATTTTCTTTAATTAATGAAAAAAATCCTCAACTATTAAGCTCAAATTATATCCCAGGATATACTGCTGGATTAACCTTCTTTATAGCAGTTGCAGCAACAAATTTATTTCATCAAGGAAATTGGCAAAGAGTGTATGCAGCAAAAAATTATAAAACATTAAAAAGTGGTTTGATAATCTCTTTCTTTATTATTGTTCCAATAGTTTTCTTGATGGGCTTTATTGGAATGGTTTCATTTTCAATTGATCCATCTGTTAGACCTGATTTAGGATTTTTTAGTTTATTATTAAAAGATCAAACAGAAATTTTATCCTTATTGATTATTATTCTTGGTCTTGCATTAACTATTTCAACTGTAGATACTTTAGTTAATGCTATTTCCAGTTTGTTTGTAGTTGATGGCAAAGCAGCTTTTAATTTAGATAAAAAATCTGATTATTTAAAAATATCTAAATATTTTATTTTAATTTTGTCTGTAATTGCTTTTGGTGTTGCTTCAAAAGGATTTGATATTTTATATTTATTCTTACTTGCTGATTTATTTTGTTGTGCATTTGTATTTACAGTCTTCTACAGTTTTTACTATAAACTAGATGAAAAAACCGCTTATGTTTCAATTATAATTGGTTTAGTTGCTGGATTTTTAATGTTTCCATTTCCAGATTTTTCTAAAAGTTTATTAGTGGGAGTACTTTTGTCTAAAGACTTATTTTCACCTTTTATATCTCAATCTTTATTATTTTTATCTTTTTTGATTGCAACTTTCTTACCTGCAATAATTTTAAAAATTACAAAAAATTAAATCTAGATTGAGGATTTTAAAGCGTCATAAATGAGTTCTTTGGTTGTCTCACCAATGCTTCTATAAACTTCTTTATTATCTTTAAAAATCAAAAGTGTCGTTTGATATTGAACGTTAAACAATTTAGAAATTTCTTTATTTGTTACATCAAAAGCAAAGTATTCAAAATTATCAAAATCATTTTTTGCTTTTTCTAGAACTTTCATTTGGCTTTCACAAGATGTACAATATTTAATCCAAGAACTTACAACTACAACTTTTCCATCAGATAAAGCTCTATCGAATAACTCTTTTTTAAACGTTGTTTCTTTTGCAGAAGATAACGAGATTGTTGCAAAAAAGATTGCGATTATAGCTAATATTTTTTTCATAGGTTTATCTTAATAAGACATTTGTGATAAGCAAATGATCATATTGAAATATAGTCAATAAAGCTTATATGTTCATCATCCAAAATGTCACAAAATCAAATCAGTATTAATAATCTATCTAAAGTTTATAAGAATGGATTTAATGCATTAAAAAGCATTAATTTGAATATCAAAAAAGGTGAAATTTTTGCTATGCTTGGACCCAATGGTGCAGGTAAGACTACTTTAATTAGTATAATTTGTGGAATTGTAAAACCATCATCTGGAATAGTTTCAGTTGATGGTTTTGATATCATCAGTGATTATAGAGAAACTAGATCAAGGATTGGTTTAGTTCCTCAAGAATTAACTTTAGAACAATTTGAGACTGTTTTTAACAATGTCTCCTATTCAAGAGGCTTGTATGGTAAAAAACCTGATCCTAAACACATAGAAAAAATTTTAAAACAGCTTAGTCTTTGGGATAAAAAAGATCAAAGATTAAGACAATTATCAGGAGGGATGAAGAGAAGAGTTTTAATTGCTAAAGCTTTGTCTCATGAACCATCAATTTTGTTTTTAGACGAACCTACAGCTGGTGTAGATGTAGAATTAAGACAAGATATGTGGAAAATTGTTGAAGAGTTAAGAGCTACAGGAGTTACGATTATTTTAACTACACATTATATAGAAGAAGCAGAAGCTATAGCAGATAGAGTGGGCGTAATAAATCAAGGAGAAATAATAGTTGTAGAAGAAACAAAAGAATTATTAAAAAAAATGGGACATAAGAAATTAACTGTAGAACTCCAAGATGAAATTTATAAAATTCCAGAGAGTTTAGTTAAATATAAATTAGTCTTGGGTAGTAATAAAATGTCAATTGATTACACATATAACGTTCAGGCAGAACAAACTGGTATTACAAATTTATTGCAAGATTTAAAAGATGCAGGACTTAAATTAAAAGACTTAAAAACTGAACAAAGCACTTTAGAAAAAATATTTGTTAGTTTGGTAAAGGAAAATAATGAGATTTAATTACTCAGCCTTTAAAGCAATTTATCTTCATGAGATGGATAGATTTAGAAGAACTTTGATGCAATCATTGCTTTCACCAGTTTTATCAACCTCTCTTTATTTTATTGTATTTGGATCTGTTATAGGCGGTTATGTTGAAAAAATAGATGGAATTAGTTACGGATCTTACATAGTTCCAGGATTATTAATGCTTACATTATTAACTCAATCAATAACTAATACTTCTTTTGGAATATTTTTTCCCAAGTTTAATGGTACTATTTATGAAATTTTAGCAGCGCCAATTTCAACACTCGAAATAGTGTTAGCTTTTGTGGGTGCTGGAGCAACCAAAACATTGATTGTTGGAATAGTAATATTTGTTACTGCTAATTTTTTTGTTGAAGTAGATGTTAAATATCCTTTTTTAGTGATTTTTTTACTAATGCTTGTTGCATTTACATTTGCATTATTTGGTTTTTTAATAGGATTAATGAGTTCTAATTTTGAACAAATGTCTATCATCCCAACATTATTTATTACACCCATGGTATTCTTAGGAGGAAGTCTTTATTCACTAGATATGTTGCCACCTTTTTGGCAAACAGTTACATATTTTAATCCGGTAGTTTATTTAATAAACGGATTGAGGTTTGCTTTTTATGGAGTATCTGACTTTAATATTTGGATAAGTATCAGCTCAATGGTAATTTTTTTATTTATCTGTATAGGGGTTGTCACTGTACTGTTAAAAAAAGGTTATAATATTAAATCTTAACTACTAGCTATTTTCTTTTTTGGGTCATAAAAAGGTTTTTCAACTACAACACAATTAAATGTACCCCCATTTGTAGTTACTTGTAATTGATTTCCTATATCTGACTGGTCAATTGCAATCATTGCTAAAGCAATATTTTTTTTAAGTCTTGGTGAATAAACTGCTGAAGTTATTTTACCAACATTTACTTCATTTTTTTTAAGTTCCCAAAAAGTTGTATTGGGTCCTTTTAAAGGATCACAATCAATTTCAATACCTACTTGTTTTCTTGTTATTCCTTCTTGTTTAATTTTTTTTAATGCTTCTTTTCCAATAAAAT